>DASVXN010000172.1:0-1936 GCA_036392635.1 Sphingomicrobium sp.
ATGGCGAGGCCTGCCTCGTCGGCCGCAGCGATCACCTCGTCGTCGCGGATGGAGCCGCCAGGCTGGATCACGGCGGTGGCGCCCGCCTCGGCCGCTGCGAGCAAGCCGTCGGCGAAGGGGAAGAAGGCGTCGGAAGCGACCGCTGAACCGACCGTGCGCGGTTCGGGCCAGCCGTAGGTCTCCGCGGCTTCACGGGCTTTCACGGCTGCGATGCGGGCGCTGTCGCGGCGGTTCATCTGGCCTGCGCCGATACCCGCGGTGGCGCCGTCCCTGGCATAGACGATGGCATTGGACTTCACATGCTTGGCGACGGTCCAGGCGAAGAGGCAGTCCTTGAGCTCCTGCTCGGTCGGTTGTCGCTTGGTGACGCACTTGAGCTGCTCGGCAGCGACGGTGCCGTTGTCGCGGTCCTGCACGAGGATGCCGCCAGCGATGATCGCGATGGTCTGACCGCCGCGTTTCGGATCGGGGAGGCCGCCGGTCAGCAGCAGGCGGAGGTTCTTCTTGCGAGCGAAGACCGCCTTGGCGTCATCGTCGGCATCGGGCGCGACCACGACTTCGGTGAAGATGTCGGTGATTGCTTCGGCCGTCGCTCGGTCGAGCCGGCGGTTGGTCGCCACGATCCCGCCGAAAGCGGACACGCTGTCGCAGGCGAGCGCCTCCTTCCACGCATCGGGGAGGCTGTCGCGAGTCGCTACGCCGCAGGGGTTGGCGTGCTTCACGATTACCACCGTCGGCTCTGCGTCGCGGAACTCGGCGACCAGCTCGAGGGCGGCATTGGCATCGTTGAGGTTGTTGTAGCTGAGCTCCTTGCCCTGGACCTGCTCGGCCTGCGCAACGCCCTGGGCCGAGGGGCCGATCGGCAGGTAGAGTGCGGCCTGCTGGTGCGGGTTCTCGCCGTAGCGCAGCGGCATCTTCAGGGTGCTGGCGCGGGTCCAGGTCTGCGGGAAGCGCTCGCCCTGGTCGCCGAATGCGAACCATTGGGAGATGGTGGAGTCGTAGGCGGCCGTGAGAGCGTATGCCTTCGCGGCGAGCTTCTTGCGGAGGCTTAGCGACGTGCTTCCGCCGTTGCGGTCGAGTTCCTCCAGCAGCTCGGCATAGTCGGCCGGGTCGGTGACGATCGCCACGTGGGCGTGGTTCTTGGCTGCCGAACGCACCATCGAGGGGCCGCCGATGTCGATGTTCTCGATGATGGTGTCGCGGTCGGCGCCGCTCATCACGATGTTGAGGAATGGGTAGAGGTTGACGACGACGAGGTCGATCGGCGCGATCTGGTGCTCCTGCATCGCCGCGACGTGCTCGGGATTGTCGCGGACGCCCAGGAGCCCGCCGTGGACCTTGGGATGAAGCGTCTTCACCCGGCCGTCCATCATCTCGGGGAAGCCCGTCAGATCGCTGATGTCGCGCACCGTGGCGCCGCTCTCGCGCAGCTTGGCTGCCGTGCCGCCAGTCGAGACAAGCTCCACGCCATGCCGGGCTAGCCCGGCCGCGAGGTCTTCCAGACCGCTCTTGTCGGAAAGCGAAATGAGCGCCCGGCGGACGGGGACGAGGTCGGTCATCGATCAGTCCTTTGACTTGGCTTAGCTCGCGCGGCGGAAGGTCCACCCGATTTCGCCGCCCAATGCCGACACTTCGCCGACAATGACAAGCTGGCTCGTGCGCTGCGGATTGCCGCGGCCGTCCACCCAGAGGCTTTCCTCGCTGGTCAGATTGCCGCCGCGGCAGCGAAAGTTCCACGCCGGCGCACCCTTCGAGCGGAGGATGGCGCCCATCCCGTCGGCGGTGATCGTTGCTTCGACACCGGGCGCGAGGTGGAAGCGGACGGCGTAAGGCGCGCCTTCCTTGATCTTCTTCCGGCCTTTGGAGATCAGCTGATCGGCGCTGCGCAGCTCCTTGCCGTCATTGCCGAGCATGAGGCTGCGCTTGTGAATGAGGC
>DASVXN010000173.1:0-6185 GCA_036392635.1 Sphingomicrobium sp.
CGCATTGCTGGTTGCAGCCGCTGGTTTCGGCGCCGCCTATTTCATTCAGGGGAAGGGCTGGCTCTATCACGCCATGCCGCTCGTCGGCTGTCTCTCGCTCGCGCTCGCGAGCCTTCTGGCGGAGATCGAGGATGCACCGCGCTCGCTCCGTCTCCTCGGGCCAGCGCTGCTCGCGCTCCCGCTTGCGGAGGCGGCCCAGGAACAGCGCGCCGAAGCCCTGCCGTCGCCCGAGTTGCTACGGTCGGTGGCGGGCCTGCCGCCTGGCACCACAGTAGGTTTCATCGCGACGGAGCCCGCGCTCGCGTGGTCGGTCACGCTTCAACGTCACCTGCGGTACCCGTCGCGCTACTATGGATACTGGATGATCCGCGCGATCCTGAAGAATGAAAGACAGCAGCACCCCGATCCGAAACTCGAGCAGCTCCGCAGCACGGTAGTCCGTCAAACGGTCGAAGATTATGAGTGCACGCCGCCGCGGCGCATTATCGTCGCGCGACCGTCGCCTTATGGGTCTACGAAGGGCGATTTCGACATTCTCCCCTTCTTCGCGGCAGATCCGCAATTCACTGCGATGTTGTCGCATTATCGAGCGGTTTCCAGGGGAGAGACGCTCGAGATTTACGACCTTATGAAGCCGTTCGACCGTCCGCCGGCGTCCACCTGCCGTCGTGGGACCTGACCAATGTCACACGAGCCGCCAGAGGCCCTTCAATAGCGAAGGTTAGGCTTTCTTTAGGCATCTCGCGCTAATCCGCGAGCAACCAACCTGGGCGGGAACAACCATGAGCGCATTTGGTAAGCGTGGTGGAATGACGGGTGCGCGGCCTAGCTTCGGCGTTGCAAAGCCGATGAAGGGCGGCGGCTCCGGCGCACCCGTTGAGACGCTTCCGGAAGGCGGAGACCAATTCCCCCCGCTCGAAGACGTCGCAGCGCCCGCCGACGCTACCGGGCCGGACAGCAACGCTCCGCTAGGCGCACTCGATCGCCTCACCGCCCGCCAGAACGCCAGTGGCGAAGCAGCAAGCAGCAAGGCGGAAGGCTTCGAGGCGTCGGTCCACCGCATCAAGGAGCAGGTGCTTCCGCGCCTTCTCGAGCGCGTCGACCCCGAAGCGGCCGCGACCCTCAGCAAGGATGAGCTCGCCGAGGAATTCCGGCCGATCATTTCCGAGGTCCTGACCGAGCTCAAGATCAACCTCAACCGCCGCGAGCAGTTCGCGCTCGAGAAGGTCCTGGTCGATGAGCTTCTCGGCCTCGGCCCGCTCGAAGAGCTTCTCGCCGACCCGGCCGTCAGCGACATCATGGTCAACGGCCCCGACCAGACCTACGTCGAGCGCAAGGGCAAGCTCGAGATCGCGCAGATCCAGTTCCGCGACGAGGAGCATCTGTTCCAGATCGCCCAGCGCATCGTGAACAAGGTCGGCCGCCGCATCGACCAGACCTCCCCGCTTTGCGACGCCCGCCTTCAGGACGGCAGCCGCGTCAACGTCATCATCCCGCCGCTGTCGCTGCGCGGCACGGCCATCTCGATTCGTAAGTTCTCCGAGAAGCCGATCACGCTCGACATGATGCGCGGCTTCGGGTCGATGTCCGAGAAGATGGCGACGGTGCTCAAGATCGCGGGCGCGAGCCGCATGAACGTCATCATCTCCGGCGGTACCGGGTCCGGTAAGACAACGATGCTCAACGCCCTTTCGAAGATGATCGACCCGGGCGAGCGCGTGATCACCATCGAAGACGCGGCCGAGCTTCGCTTGCAGCAGCCGCACTGGCTGCCGCTGGAAACCCGGCCGCCGAACCTCGAAGGTCAGGGCGCGATCACCATCCGCGACCTCGTCATCAACGCGCTGCGTATGCGTCCCGACCGCATCATCCTCGGCGAAATCCGCGGCCAGGAGTGTTTCGACCTCCTGGCGGCGATGAACACGGGTCACGACGGCTCGATGGCCACGCTCCACTCCAACTCCCCGCGCGAATGCCTCGCCCGTATGGAGAACATGGTGATGATGGGCGACATCAAGATCCCGAAGGAGGCGATCAGCCGCCAGATCGCGGACTCGGTCGACCTCATCGTGCAGGTAAAGCGTCTCCGCGATGGTTCGCGCCGCACCACCAACGTCACCGAGGTGATCGGCATGGAAGGCGAGGTCATCGTCACCCAGGAGCTGTTCAAGTTCGAATATCTCGACGAGACGGCCGACGGAAAGATCATCGGCGAATACCGCTCGATGGGTCTCCGCCCGTACACGCTCGAGAAGGCCAAGCAGTTCGGCTTCGACCAGCCGTATCTGGAGGCGTGCCTCTAAGCGGTCACTCGGACATGACGAGTGCTTCGCGCATGATCGTCGGGTCTTCCGCCTCCTCCCACAGGTGACGAAGGCTCTTCGGAAGCGACTCGCGGATCTTGTTGACCTGCCCTTCCGAGATGTGACGGGAGAGAAGCCGGAAGACTGACCGGACTGCCTCGTCCGGATCGACCGGCCGCGTATCGCTGAGCCACTCGGCAACTTCGCCCACGAATTCTTCCCGGCTGCGGAGCTCGCTCGGCATCCGCCCCGGCTCATATTGGTCGTAATAAACACCCCGAACCAGAAGCGGCAGCTGGGCCCCGAGATGCGCAGCAAGATTGACCGTGAGCCGGTCGCGCAGCTTGTGCAGCACTGTCGAGAGCACCTTCCAGGCGACCTGCTTGTCGGGCCCAAGATCGTTGCAGATCTCGTTCAGCCAGATGTGAGTGGTTTCGAGGGTTCTATCGAAGACATCGAGGCCGGTCGCGCTCATGGCACCGCTCCCGTGATCTGGTTCCGCGCCGCTATGCCGCGAACGATCCGGCCACACCTACGTTCCGCGGTCGGTCGCAGTGACTGCGTTTTTGCCGAACATGTCGATTTCGACCGCGGAAACCAGGAACATTGCGTGCCGGCAACAATCTTCCGCTAACCGGGGTTAAACTGCGGAACAACCGTGGCCGGGCCCGATTGTCCTCCCGATGAAAGTCGGCGTCCTCACCTTCCACAAGTGCATCAATTACGGGTCCTACTGGCAGGCCCGCTGCATGGTCGAAGCGCTCAGGGCGCGGGGGCACGAGGCGGAACTGCTCGATCACGATTGCCACCAGGTGCGGCGTGCTGAGGTACGCTGCGCGCTGCAGCCCAAGCTGCCCGAGCGCACGCCCCGGCACGAGCTTGGCATCTATGCCAACAAGACGCGCCGCTTCATCGAGGCGATCTGCGGCCTTCCCCTGTCGAGCCGTTTCCCGCTGCACGAACCGCACGAACTTGGCGCGTATGACGCCATCGTCGTCGGCAGCGACGAGGTGTGGAACTTCCGCCACCCCTGGTACGGCAGCAAGCCGATCTTCTGGGGCGACGGCCTCAAGACGGATCGGCTGGTCTCCTACGCGGCAAGCTTCGGCAATCACAGTGCATGGGACGGCATCCACCCATCTTGGGCCAGCAAGCTCGGGCGCTTCTCGTCGTTGTCGGTCCGAGACCAGAACAGCATGCAGTTGGTGCGCGGCGCGACCGATCGCGACCCGGAGTTGGTGCTCGATCCCTGCCTCCTGTTCCCCGCTCCAGCCCGGCAGAAGACGAAGCAGGGCGCGCCTTATGCGCTTGTCTACGGCTATGGCTTCCCGACCTGGCTGAAGCGGCTCGCCCGCCGATGGTCCTATTCCGCCGGCCTCCGGCTCGTGAGCGTCGGCTATTCCAACGATTTCGCCCATGAGCAGCGCATCGACGATGGCCCGCTGGAGTTCGCGCAGCTGGTGTCCGGCGCGAACGCCGTGATCACCAACTTCTTCCATGGCTGCGTCTTCAGCCTGCTCAACGGCAAACCCTGGGTGACGACGCCGAGCGACTATCGCTCAATCAAGATTCCGGACCTTGCGGCCACAGTCGGTGCGGCGAACAGACTCGTGGACTCGGAAACGAGCGACAGCCGTTTCGCGGAGCTGATGGACACCCCGCTGCAGCCGCGAGTTGAGGCTCGGATGAACGACCTCCGGTCCCGCTCCGAAGCTTATCTGGATGCTGCGCTCGCCTGAGCTTCACCCCGCCGGCATGGCTCGCGCTGGCCTCTGCGTTGGCTGCGGCAGCTGCGCCGAGCGGATGCGGTGGGACAAGAACGGCTTCCTGAAGCCCATTGCCGCCGTCCCGCGCGCCACCTTCGCGCAGCAATGTCCCTTCTCTCCCGCAGCGCCCAACGAAGATGCGATAGCTCTCAGTCGCTTTCCGCAGCCTGCGGCTGCCGACAGGCGTATCGGCCGGTTTGAAGCCGCCTACGTAGGGCACGCGATGGACGACCCGTTCCGACGCAATGGCAGCTCCGGCGGGCTGACCAGCTGGGTCGCCGCGGAGCTGCTGCGGACCGGTGCCGTCGACGGCGTAGCCCATGTTGCTCCAGTGGACCCGGCGAGCGGGCGGCTGTTCGCCTATAGGATCTCGCGCACGCTTGACGAGCTCAGCAGCGGCGCCAAGTCGCGCTACTACCCCGTGGAACTCACGCAAGTACTGGCAGAGATCCGCGCAAGGCCGGGCCGCTACGCCGTCGTGGGCGTGCCCTGCTTCATCAAGGCCATTCACCTGCTTCGCCGCGTAGACCCGGTGATCCGCGAGCGCGTGACACACACGCTCGGGCTGTTCTGCGGGCATATGAAAAGCGCAGCCATGGTCGAGAGCTTCGCCTGGCAGCTCGGCACCGAGCTGAAGCGCGTGCAGGCGCTCGATTACCGCATCAAGGACGAAAGCCGGCCCGCGAACTGGTACCGCGCGCATCTCGATCTTCAGGACGGCGACAGCGCGGAGCAGGACTGGTGGCATTTCGCCGACGGCGACTGGGGTGCAGGGTTCTTCCAGAACCCGGCCTGCAACTGGTGCGACGACGTCGTGGCCGAGACCGCGGACATCGCGTTCGGCGACGCCTGGGTGGAGCCCTATTCTTCCGACGGGCGCGGCACCAACGTCGCCATCGTGCGGTCGAAAGAGCTCCACGGCATGATCGAGCAAGCGCGTGCCGAAGGGCGCCTCAGCCTTGAGGATGTCGACGCCGAATTCATCGTACGCACGCAGGCGGCGGGCCTGAGGCATCGGCGTGACGGGCTCGCCTATCGACTGACGTGGCGCGCAGGCCGGATCGCACCGCCGAAGCGAGTCCAACCGTCTGCCGCGCTCCCGATCCGCCGCAAGCTGGTCTATCGCATGCGTTATTGGATCGCGCGGCTCAGCCACCCGATGGTCCGCGTCGCTCGCCGAGCCTCGATGCCGGGGCTCTACACGAACTGGGCCAGAGCCATGCTGCGCGTCTATCAGTCGATTACCTGGTCGCAAGGACGCCTCGGGCGCTTCATCGACAAGCTGCTGCCGGTCGCGGAGCCCTGAGGCAGCGGCGCCGTGCCTTGGAACGACCATATTGCTGCATAGACCTATGCGTTGATGTCGAGCGTACCTGAGCAGGCTGCGTCTTCGCCTCGCGTCTGGGCGCTGCTTGGCGCGCACGCGGGCGATAACGACCAGGTGCTTGCGGTCGCCGAGTTGCTCGATCTCCCCTTCGTCACGAAGCAGCTGACCTACAACGGTCTGAGGCGGCTCGGCCCGCAGCTCCTCGGCGCGTCCGTTGCGAGTCTCACAGCGGACTGCCGCAAAGCCATCTCCGGTGAGGAGCCGCCGGACCTCACCATTTCCGCGGGCCACCGGAGTGTCCCGATCGTGCGCGCACTGCAACGGCGGGCCGGAGGACGGACGCGATCGATCCACGTTGGCTTCCCGCGTGTATCTCCCGGCATCTTCGACCTGGTGATTGCGACACCGCAATACCCGGTTCCGGATCACCCGAACGTGCTGCGCGTGCCGTATGCGCTGACCACGAAAGCGTTGATCCACGTGGACGAGGACGCGGCGTCCAGCCTCTCCGGTTACCCGAGGCCCCGCCAGCTGCTGATCGTCGGCGGCCCCACCTTGTTCTGGGAGATCGACCAGGATTCGGTCCTCGGAACATTGTCAGCGATGCTCGGCCGCGCCGCGAAAGACGGCGGCTCCGTGCTCGTGACGACGAGCCCTCGCACGCCGGCGCAGCTCCCTGGCAAGCTCAAGGCGGTGCTCGCATCTTCACCGGTACCGAGCCTGCTCGCCTCGCCGAAGCGTAAACCGACCCTCGCCACCCTCCTGGCCGCCGCGGACTCGGTCCACGTC
>DASVXN010000174.1:0-2334 GCA_036392635.1 Sphingomicrobium sp.
CGAGGACAGCCTGCCGCCTTATTCGGTGCTGGACCGCATTCTCGAGGGCCTGGTCGACAAGGAGATGTCGGTGAAGGAGGTAGCGAACGCGACGGGAGAGGACGTCGCCTTGGTCGCGGACATCGAATCCAAGCTCCTCAAGGCCGAGTACAAGCGCCGTCAGGCGCCGCCGGGCGTGAAGATCGGCAACCGAAACTTCGGGCGAGACCGGCGCTACCCGATCAGCAACTTCTTCCACACCGGCCCGCAGGTGAAGACCCCGCGATGAGCGTTGTGACCCGCTTCGCGCCGTCGCCGACCGGCGCTGCGCCGCCTCGGGATCGAGTGTGTGCAGCTTGAAGCGATTGTCTTCGGTAGACGTTTCGCGGATTCGTGTCCGCACCTCCGCATCGATGGCAGGGACTGGGGCGATGCCGTCGAGCAGCGTCCGCATGTAAAGGCCAGTGCCGCCCGCGAGGATCGGCGTGCGTCCGCTCGCATGGACGTGGGCAATCTCCCGCTTTGCCATTTCCGCCCATTCCGCCGCGGAGCAGGGCAGGGCGCCGTCCTGCACGCCATAGAGCCGGTGCTCGACCTTCCGCAGTTCGGCCTCGCTCGGGGCGGCGCTCAGTACGCGGAGATCCTTGTAGATTTGCGCACTGTCGGCGTTGACGATCACACCATTGATTTGCTGAGCAAGCGCGAGCGCCAGGGCCGACTTGCCGCTTGCGGTCGGCCCGGCAATGACGACGAGTGGAGGTTTGGAACCAGGCATGGGCGTAGCGACGCTGATAGCAGCAGGACGGCTCGATGACAGGTTGATCGATCGGGCGCTGGGATTGCTTCGCGAACTCGACCCCGGTGCGGCGTTCCTCAACTGGATCGACGAGGGCGATGCCGCCGATCTCCGGTTTGCCGGGGCGGCGAAGGACGCGCGGTGGGCACTCGATGGACTCGACGGTGTCGACCTTGTCGTCCAGCCTGAGGAGCCGCGGTGGAAGCGGCTGTTCGTCGCTGACATGGACTCGACGATCATCGGCCAGGAATGCATCGACGAGCTGGCAGACTATGCCGGGCTCAAGGACAAGGTTGCCCGGATTACCGATCGTGCGATGCGCGGTGAGCTCGATTTCCCGGGTGCACTGCGGGAGCGGGTGCGGCTGCTCGCCGGCCTCGACGAGCGAGAGCTCAGGCGCTGCCTCGACGAGCGGGTGCGACTGACCGCGGGGGCGGAGACTTTGGTCCAGACCATGCGCGCGGGCGGGGCAAGCTGCCTGCTGGTTTCCGGCGGGTTTCTCTCCTTCGCCGAGCCGGTTGCGCGAACCGTCGGCTTCGACCGGGTCCGGGCCAATCGGCTGGTTTTTGCCGGGGGCAAGCTGTCCGGCGATGTTGGCGATCCGATCGTCGATGCGATTGCCAAGCGAGAATCGCTGATCGAAGCGCGCGAGGAGCTTGGCCTTCGCGCAGACCAGGTGCTCGCGATCGGCGATGGTGCGAACGACAAGCTGATGATCGAGGAGGCCGGCCTGGGAGTCGCATTCCGAGCCAAGCCCGCGCTCGTGGAAGTCGCTGACGCTGAGCTCCGGTATCACGGGCTCGACGCCTTGCTGTGGGTTCAGGGCGTGCGCCGCCGCGATTGGTTCAGGAACTGATCATTTAGTCGGCACCGGGAAGCATGCAGCGCCTAGTGAATTGCACGCCGCTGCTGCCGCCGCCTTGCTCTCGAACGGACCTACCTGCAGGCGAGTGACTGTCCCTGCGGGCACATAGATCGCCCTGCGCCCCGCAAGCGCGGCCTTGCCGGCAAGCCGCTGATAAAGCGCTTCGGCCGACGAGCGCTGGCCGAACGCGCCTAGCTGGATCCGCCAATCGCCTCGGGCAGGCGACGGGAGAGATGCCGCCACAGCCGGACTTGGTCTCGGAACTGCTTGCTTGCGGGCGACGGACTTCACCTCCGCTGCGCGCGTGGGCTTCGGATTATCGGCGGGCTGGAACCTGGCTTCGGGCGCCCGCGCGGCCAGAGCGGGTGAGCTTCTCGATCTCGCTTTCGCGAGGATCAGCGCCTTCTGCCGGTCACCGTCGGACATGAGTTCATCGAGCTGACCCAGCGTGTCCTTCGCGGCCGCGAGCCCCTGCGCCGCCGCCCGGCTGATGAACGCGTAACCGAGCAGTCGATCCTGGTTCACGCCGTCGCCATTGTAGAGCGCGGTTCCGTAGACGAGTAACGCCCGCGGTTCGTCCTGATCGGCGGCGCGGCGGAGCCACTTCAGGCCTTCAGGCTGATCGCCATTCTGGAACAGCAGCAGGCCCAGCGTCGTCTGGGCATCGAGGTGACCGCTCCCCGCCGCCTTCGTG
>DASVXN010000175.1:0-6662 GCA_036392635.1 Sphingomicrobium sp.
TGACGCGTGCCGAAGCGCGCGATGCGGGCGAGGCGGCGCACCGGCGGAGGCGTCAGCGGGTCTTCCTCGATCCCGCGCAGCGCGCCGTGCCGCGCCAGCGTCCGACCCCATTTGAGCAGTCGCCAGAGATGGGTGACGCTGGTGGTCAACCGAAGACGCTCCGGCACGCGCGGATGAGCTCGATGCGGAGCATCAGATCTTCCAGCCCGAATGGATGGTGACGAGGCCGCCCAGCATCGGCTCGGCCTTCGCGCTGACGAAGCCCGCCTCGGCCACCATGGCCTTGAACGCCGCCGGCTTTGGAAAGCGGCGGATGCTTTCGACGAGGTAGCGATAGCTCTCCTCGTCACGCGCCACGACCTTGCCGACCTTCGGGATCACGCTGGACGCATAAGCATCGTAGAGGTTGGCGAAGCCCGGCCAGTCGCTGGACGAGAATTCCATGCAGAAGAAACGCCCGCCGCGCTTCAGCACGCGATGCGCCTCGCGCAGCGCAGCGGGAATGTCGGTGACGTTCCGGATGCCGAAGACGATCGTGTAAGCGTCGAAGCTGGCGCTATCGAAGCTCAGCTGTTCGGCGTTCTCCACCTTCCAGCTGAGCCCTTCGAGCGAACGGGCTTCGGCTCTCTGCCGTCCGACCGCGAGCATGTCCGCGTTGATGTCGGACACCGTCACGCGGGCTCCGCGGCGCGCCATCCGGAAGGCGACGTCGCCTGTCCCACCCGCCATGTCGAGGATGTCCTCGCCGGGGCGGGGCTTCACGCGATTGACGAAGCGGTCCTTCCATAGCCGGTGCATGCCGCCGGACATCAGGTCGTTCATCATGTCGTAGCGGCGCGCGACCGAGCTGAAGACATGGCCGACGCGCCGCGTCTTCTCCTCGGGGCTGACGAGCTCGTCGCCGAAATTCACCTGTTCGGGCATAGGGCAGCGGCTCTAGCGGGCTTGGCAGCCGTCCGCCATATCGCCGAGCAATGCCAGAGCTTCCCGAAGTCGAGACGACCGTCCGCGGCCTTGAGCAGGTGCTGAAAGGCCGCCGCATTGCGCGCGTGGAGGCACGCCGCGCCGACCTCCGGCGAGCGCTGCCCGTAGACCTCGGCCAGCGGCTGACCGGCGCTCGCGTCACGGACCTGCGCAGGCGGGCGAAGTACGGCCTGATCGACACCGACCGGGAGGATACTTTGGTGTTCCACCTCGGAATGTCCGGACGCTGGCGCATCGATCCGAGCGAGGTCGAGAAGCACGACCATTTGCTGCTTGAGACGGACGACGGGCGGCGCCTAGCGCTCAACGACCCCCGGCGGTTCGGCTCCCTCGATATCATGAGCACCGACGAGCTTGGCGAGTGGGCGCCGTTCAAGGCTCTCGGCCCCGAGCCGCTCGAGATCACGCCCGCGGAGCTCAAGCGCAGGCTCGCCGGCCGAAGCGCCCCGATCAAGCTCCTGCTTCTCGACCAGGGCATCATCGCCGGCCTCGGCAACATCTATGTCTGCGAGGCTCTGTTCAGGGCCGGCATCCACCCGAAGCGTCCGGGCGGCTCGATCTCGCTCGAACGGCTGAAGCGGCTCGTGCCCGCCATCCACGACGTCCTTGCCGAAGCGATCGCCGCCGGCGGATCGACGCTCCGCGACTTCGCGTCGCCGAGCGGCGAGCTTGGCTACTTTTCCAAGAGCTTCTCCGTCTATGATCGGGAGGGTGCGCCCTGCGCTTGCGGCGGCACCGTGAAGCGCATTGTGCAGGGCGGCCGTTCAACCTTCTATTGTCCGCGCTGTCAGCGTTGACCTCGGCGGCCTTAGAGGGTAGGGGACGCGCCGCTTCGGTGCGAGCCTCTTGGCCGCGCCGTTTTCAATTGAGCTAGAGGAACACAATGGCGAACACGCCGCAGGCCAAGAAGCGCATCCGTCGCAATGCGAAGCGCCAGACGATCAACCATTCTCGCGTGAGCCGCATCCGGACCTTCATCAAGGCCGTCGAAGCGGCGATTGCTTCCGGTCAGAAGACCGAGGCCGTCGAGGCGCTCAAGAAGGTTCAGCCGGAGATCTCTCGCGGCGTGTCCCGCGGGGTTATCCACAAGAACACGGCCGCGCGGAAGTTTTCCCGCCTGACCAAGCGGGTTGCCTCGCTCGGCTGAAAATTCGTCCGAAAAGAGGACTAATTCGAGCCGCCTGGCGACAGGCGGCTCGTCCCGTTTTTGGACCGTCAAAAAAATGCAGTAATTCCCGCGATTCGCACGGCCGTTAACGCGGGGCTAACCATAAAAACGTCGGTTTTCTGCCGTTTCCGATAACTTTCGGCCATATTCCTATGTCAAGGCTCATTATTTCACTCTTGTGAAAAAACGGCACTTGCATGCGCCTGCCGACGGTCACACAAAAGCTCCTCCGGCTGCGAGTCCGCGGCGGGGGGGCAAGAGAGAGAAACGAACTCCGGCGCGCGACTCGGTTGCGGGCGGTGGGAGAGCTTTGCTCCTTGCTTGGGGGCTTTTGAGACTTGGGAGGCGCTGAACAGTGCAAGCGAGTGGGGCGAATCCGTCACTTGAGCCGTCATCCACGCAGGTGGCGGCGCCGCTGGAGGCGGCATGGGAGTCGATTCGCACGGGGCTTCGCCGGGATCTCGGCGCACGGACCTTCGACGGCTGGCTGAAGCCGGCTGAACTCGGCTCGTTCGAGCCGGACACCGGTTCGCTCGACCTGGTCATGCCGAGCCAGTTCATGGCGGACTGGGTGCGCTCGCATTTCGGCGAGCGGCTGACGCTTGCCTGGAAGACCGTCCTCCCGATCGTCCGCGACGTTCGGGTGATCGCAGCCGACGGCGCGCCGCGCCCTGCTCCGCTGCTGATCCTCGAGGAAACGCCGCCACCAGCGGAGCGCGATCCGAACGCTCCGAACTTCGACCCGCGCTACCGTTTCGAAACCTTCGTGGTCGGCAAGGCCAACGAGGTCGCCGCGACGGCCGCGCGCACGCTCGCGACGACGCCAACGGTCAGCTTCAATCCGCTCTTCATCCATGGCGGCACGGGCCGCGGCAAGACGCACTTGCTGCACGCCATCGGTCATGCCTTCCTGGCCCGCAATCGCGGCGCGCGCGTCGTCTCGATGTCGGCCGAGAAGTTCATGGTAGAGTTCATCCGTGCACTGAAGGAAAACGACACCATCGGCTTCAAGCAGCGCCTGCGGAACGCGGACCTGCTGCTGATCGACGACGTCCAGTTCATCGCCGGCAAGGATTCGACGCAGGAAGAATTCTTCCACACGATGAACGAGATCATCACGGCCGGTCGCCGGCTGGTGATCACGTCGGACCGCGCACCGCAGGACCTCGACGGCATCGCGCCGCGAATCCTGTCGCGCCTGTCGTGGGGCCTCGTCGCCGACATCAACTCGGCCGATTATGAGCTGCGCTTCAACATCATCGTGTCGAAGCTTGAGTCGCTTCCGGGCGTCGAGATGTCGCGCCCGGTCGTGGACTTCCTCGCGCGCCGCGTGACGAGCTCGGTCCGTGAGCTCGAAGGCGCGCTCAACCGTATCGGCGCCTATGCGATGATGACGGGCCGCACGATCGACGTCGCTTTCGTCGAGGAAGTGCTCGCCAACGTCCTTCGCGCCAACCAGCGTCGCATCTCGATCGACGAGATCCAGACGCAGGTCGCCGAGCATTACCGCATCCGCAAGGCAGAGATGACGTCGGCACGGCGTGCCCGCGAAGTCGCTCGTCCGCGTCAGGTCGCGATGTACCTGTCCAAGCAGCTGACGCCGAAGTCGCTGCCGGACATCGGCCGGCGCTTTGGTGGCCGCGATCACACGACCGTCATTCACGCGGTGCGGCAGATCGAAAAGCTGCGCGCAGCCGATGCCGAGCTGGACGCCGACATCCGCCTCCTGATGAGGCAGCTCGAGGGCTGACCGGCTAAGGAATGCAGGCAAAGAAAAGGCCCGCCGGATGTCCTCCGGCGGGCCTTCTTCGTTTTAGCTTCGCCGGCTGCTCAGCGCACTGCCTGACGTGCCGGCTGACGTGCCGGGATCGTGATCTTCACGGTTTCGCCGTTGCGTCCCGGGAAGCCCGTGAACATCGCATCGACGAGGCTCGGGATCACGGCGTCCAGCCGGTTGGTCGAGGAACGTGCCTGCGCACGGCCGTCGAACAGCGGCGCATTGGTGCCCGCCTGGCGGATGTGGAGCCCGATTTGGCTGTGGTACTCGACATAGCTGTCGATGCCGCCGCCATACCAGAAGGGATCGTCCCAGCCCCACGAATAGGCGCCGCCGAAGCCCCAGCCGAAGCGCGGGCGATGCCAGCCGAAGCGCGATCCGTAGAAGCCGCCGCCAAGGCCATAGGGCCCGAACGGACGGTAAGGCTCGGACACGTACCGCACCTGGCCGCGGTCCACGCCATAGCCGAACTGCACGATCATGTTCGCGCTCTGGGCGTTGGCCGCAGGCTGGTAGCCGCGCGCCGCGAGCTGCTGTGCGACGATCCCCGCATAACGCTGGAACTCGAGGCCGCCATTATTGGCCATGCCGCCGTCCGGAACGACGAAGAACGTCTGGCCCTGCGGCGCAGGCATTGCCTGGTAGCGCGAGACCGTCGTGTTGAGTGATTGGGCACAAGCCGAAAGCGCAAGGGCAGCCGCCCCGAGCGCGATCGCAGCCGCGAATTTGCGGGTACGCATGGTTACTTCCCTTCAAGCGGGTGTGAAAAACGCAAAAGGTAAGTTGGCCCCATTCACCAACGGCTGTGAACGGGCGATGAAGCGTGGCTTAAAACCGACCAGCGGCCACCGGCCAGCTCCGATCAGCCGTGCAGCCAGGAAGCGATATAGCTGAGCACCAGGACGCCTGAGCCGATGATGATCCCGCTGATGAGCAGGCTAAGCACGCCTGCGATCGCGGCCACGATCACGAGCACGCCGTCGCGATAGATCAAGGCAAGGCCGAACAGCACCACGGCGCCCGCGGGGGCGATGTGAAGAAGCGGTATCGGGACTCCGGCGATGAGGCCGAGCACGAAGCAGACAGCGCCGATAACTCGTGCGGCGGTCGGGCCCGTCAATCGCGGCAGACGTGGCTTGAACAGTCGTTCGACACGCGCTTCCAGCCAGCCGATCTTGCTGATCAGCTTCCGTAGCTCGCTCTTGGTCACACCACGCCGATCTAGGCGGCCCGGGAACCAGGGGCTTGCGCGGCCGAATGCCATCTGCCCCGCGACGAGCAGGATCGGGAGCGCGAAGAAGGCGCTCGTTCCGGGAGGCAGGGGCAGCACGTTGATGGCGGCAAAAATGAAGAGCAGTCCGCCCCAGGCTCGGCCGTGAAGCTGCGCCGCAAGTTCGGTAAACGAGAGGCGTTCCGGCCCGGTCTCCTCGATGATCTGCTCGAGCCTCTTGGAGAGGGGCAGGGGCCGCTCGTGCGGCAGAGGGTGGCTCGTGTCCAAGCGCGTTCCCTTACTGAGCCAGGCCGACGGCCAACTTGGCCTTCGCGAGCACCGGTGCGCCGATCTCGTTGGCACGAGCTGCGCCGTCCGCGAGAATCCGGTCCAGCTCCGCCGCGTCGCCGCGGAGTTCGGCGAGACGCTCGCGGATCGGCGCGATCAAGGCGACGAGCGCGTCGGCAAGCATGGGCTTGAAGGTCCCGAAGCCCTGGCCGGCCGCCTGCCCGAGCACCTCGTCGACGGACGCGCCGGTCACCGCGGCAAGGATGCCGACCAGGTTCTTGGCCTCGGCGCGGCCCTCCAGCGCCTCCGCACTGTCCGGCAGGGGCTCGGTATCGGTCTTCGCCTTGCGGATCTTCTGCGCGATCTCGTCGTCGCTGTCCGTGAGGTTCACCCGGCTCATGTCCGACGGGTCGGACTTCGACATCTTCGAGCTCCCATCGCGGAGGCTCATCACCCGCGCCGCGGTGCCGCCGCCGATGAAGGGCTCCGGCACGACGAACAGGTCCGTATCGAAGTCGGTGTTGAACTTCAGAGCGATGTCTCGAGTCAGCTCGATGTGCTGCTTCTGGTCCTCGCCAACGGGAACGTGCGTGGCCTGGTAGAGCAGGATGTCGGCGGCCTGAAGCACGGGGTAGTCGAACAATGCCACCGACGCGCCCTCGCGGTTCTTGCCGGCCTTGTCCTTCCATTGCGTCATGCGGTTGAGCCACCCCATGCGGGCCGTTCCGTTGAGGATCCAGCACAGCTCCGAATGCGCCGGGACAGCGCTCTGAGCGAATAGGATCGACTTGCGGGGATCGATGCCGCTGGCGATCAGCGCGGCGGCCATCTCCCGCACGCTCGCGCGCCGCTCGGCGGGGTCCATATACTCGGACAACGAGTGGAGGTCGGCGAGGAAGTAGAGGCACTGCGCCTCGTCCTGCATGCGCACCCAGCGAAGGATCGCGCCGAGCAGGTTGCCCAGGTGAAGACCGCCCGTCGGCTGTATGCCGGAAACTACTCGAACGTCACTCATGATTGTCGCGCTCTACGCCTCATCAGGATCTTGATATCGTCGAGCACGAAGGCGCCCGTCACGAAGCAGGCCACGCCGTAGACGACCACGCCGCCGCCGACGAGAGCCACGAGGGCCATGTAGCGCTCCCAGATACCGGCGTTGAGCCACGGGTCGAGCAGCCGGTCGAATGCGAAGATCGCCGCGCCCATCAGCAGCGCGGCCAGGGCAAGCCGGGGAA
>DASVXN010000176.1:0-2399 GCA_036392635.1 Sphingomicrobium sp.
ATTGGGAGCGCCCGTCCGACCACGTGCCGCTTATCTGCGAGATCGAGGTTTGAGCGGCAGCGCCGTTCGGACCGGCATTGCGATGCTGCGCGCCGGCCGGCCCGTGCGGATTGAAGGGGCGGTCTCTGCTGCGGTCCTGTCGGTCGAGACCGGCACGCAGGAACTTCTCGACCTACTGGACCCTGGACATGGGGCTCGATTGGCGATCAGCGGTGAACGCGCCGCAGCTCTGAACCTCGCCAACGAGAGAGACGCCGCCGATCCGGGCGCTCCCGTCGTCATCGAACCGGCCGAGTGGCTCGATGCAGCAGCTGCCCTGGCGATTGCCGATCCGGGCAAGGACGTAGATCGAGCGCCGCTGGGGCCGTTGCACCCCATCGCATCGGACTGCATCCAGACGGCTCAGGCGGGACTGGATCTCGCGCGATCGGCGGGGCTGCTTCCGGCCGTCTGGCTGCTGGCCGCCGACGCCGCTGACTTCTCGATCCTCGCCGCAGAGATCGAGCGCGAGAGGGCCGAGCCTTCGGTTGAAATCGTCGCCCGAGCGAAGCTGCCGCTCGAGGACATGCCGCCGACGCAGATCGTCGCCTTCAGAGCATCGGACGATGGTCAGGAGCATGTTGCGCTCGTCGTTGGCGCATTCGGCGGCGAGCCGCCGCTGGTGCGTCTGCACAGCGAATGCCTGACCGGCGACGTGTTTGGCTCGTTGAAATGCGACTGCGGTCCGCAGCTTAGGGAAGCGCTCCACATCATCGGCGCGAACGGAGGCGGCGTGCTGCTCTACCTGCGCCAGGAAGGGCGCGGCATCGGCCTCGCGAACAAGATCCGTGCCTACTCGCTGCAGGATCGGGGGCTCGACACTGTCGACGCCAACCTGCGGCTTGGCTTCTCTGACGACGTGCGCGGATACGGCCATGCCGGGGCGATGCTCCGCGCGCTTGGCATCGATCGAGTTCGGCTGCTCACCAATAATCCGAGCAAGGTGCGCGGGCTCGAGAGCACCGGGATCGAGGTGATGGAGCGGGTGGCGCACCATATGCCCGCCAATCCCCACAATGCGGATTATCTAGCGACGAAGCGGAAGCGCAGCGGTCACCTGCTCGGCTGATCCAGTCCGACGAGCCGCGCAACTTCGTCGAAGCCATGAGCAACGTGCGTGATGCCTGCGTCGCGCAGCATGTCGGCGTGGCCGTCGAAACAATGCCGCCCCGCCGCCAGACCGATGACCGTAGCGCCGGATGCAAGGGCGCCGATTGCGCCGACTTTCGAGTCCTCGATGATGATCGATCGCTCGATCGGAACGCCTAGCTCGCGGGCGGCGTGCAGGTAGAGGTCCGGCGCCGGCTTGCCCCTGACGACATGCTCGGCGCCGCTGTAGATGTGCGGCTCGAAAGCATCTTCCAGCGCTAGTCGAGCAAGGTGGGTCCGCACCCATCGCGTGGAACTCGAGGAGGCGACCGCCTTGGGGAGTTCGGCGGGGAGAGAGCGAACAAATTCGACCGCGCCAGCGACCGCGGCGATGTCTTGGCGAAAGGCCCGAGCGCGGTGTTCCCTAGTCCGGTCGTGGAACTCCGGTGGCAGCGTCCGGCCGATCTGCTCCTCCACTGTCGTAATGAAGTCCTGGCCGCTGAGGCCAGTGAAATGCTGAACGGCTTCGCGAGGCGTAGTCGGATGCCCGATGCTGGTGAGCAGCTCCGCCAGCGCAACATTGCCCTCGAATTCGCTTTCGATCAGCACGCCGTCGAAGTCGAAGATGATTGCGTCGAACTGCATCCTCAATCCTCGAAGAAGGCCGAACCGACGCGAACCGCCGTGGCGCCGAGCATCACGGCTGCAGGAAAGTCGCTCGACATGCCCATGCTCAGACCCGTGACGTCATGCTGCCGTGCGAGCTTCGCCAGCAGCGCAAAATAGGGAGCGGGTTCAACGCCGACCGGCGGGATGGCCATCAGACCGGCGAGTGGCAGTGGCGAGGCGCGGACCTGTCCCACGAGCGTGCCCACCTCCGCGATCGCACAACCGCCCTTCTGCTCCTCTTCCCCGATGTTCACCTGAACATAGAGGTGGGGTCGCCGATCGCCCTTCTGTGCTTCCTTCACCAGAGCTTCGAGCAGCGACGGCCGATCGACCGAATGGATGACGTCGAACAGCTTCACCGCTTCGGCGGCCTTGTTCGATTGCAGGCGCCCGATGCCGTGGAGGCGGAGGTCCGCGTGGCGGGCCAACAATGCGGGCCATTTGTCGAGCGCCTCCTGCACCCGGTTCTCGCCGAAGTCGCGCTGCCCCGCGGCGATCAGCGCTTCGACCTCCTCGGCCGAGCGGCCCTTGCTGACGGCAATGAGCTGGACGTGGACGGGATCTCGCTTGGCAAGGCTCGCCGCACGCTCGATCGCATCGAG
>DASVXN010000177.1:0-6161 GCA_036392635.1 Sphingomicrobium sp.
AAGGACCTGTTCGAGAAGAAGCACGGCATCCGCCTCGGCTTCATGGGCTTTTTCGTGAAGGCCTGCGCGCTCGCGGCCAAGGACGTGCCCGCCGTCAACGGCAGCATCGAAGGCGACGAGATCGTCTATCATGACTATCTCGACGTCTCGGTCGCGGTGTCGGCGCCCAAGGGCCTCGTCGTGCCCGTCGTCCGCAATGCCGATCGCATGAGCTTCGCCGAGATCGAGAAGACCATCGCCGACTTCGGCAAGCGCGCGAACGAAGGCACGCTCGGCATCGAGGACATGGCTGGCGGCACCTTCACGATCTCGAACGGCGGCGTGTTCGGCTCGCTGCTGTCGACCCCGATCATCAACCCGCCACAGTCGGCCGTGCTCGGCATGCACCGGATCGAAGAGCGGCCGGTGGTCATCAAGGGTCAGATCGTCGCCCGCCCGATGATGTACCTCGCGCTCAGCTACGATCACCGCCTGATCGACGGCCGCGAGGCGGTGACCTTCCTCGTCCGCGTCAAGGAAGCGATCGAGGACCCGACGAGGCTCCTGATCGACCTCTAGGCCGCGGCGCTAAGCCCCGG
This sequence comes from Sphingomicrobium sp., assembly GCA_036392635.1. Taxonomy (GTDB): domain Bacteria; phylum Pseudomonadota; class Alphaproteobacteria; order Sphingomonadales; family Sphingomonadaceae; genus Sphingomicrobium. Next base: position 579 of record DASVXN010000177.1, read on the forward strand.
CTGTACTTCCTGGGCAAGGCGCTCTGCGGCGCCGGTCAGCACGGCCTCGTGCTGGTCGACGCGCCACGCCGGCGCGCCGATGATCAGCCGGCTGAAGTTCCGCCGCGTCGAGAACGAGGAATCGAAATAAACCCGGTTGCCGGCTTCGAGCATCCGTCCTGCGCGTGAGCCCGTGATCATCATGCCCTGCCAGGCGCCGAACGTGTGCATGAGGTTGATTGCGAAACGGCCGAGCAGCGCCGCCTGAAGACGCGGACGCTCGGGTTCGAGCAGGTCCGGAAGCGCCTTGCCCCACACCGGATCGAAACGGTCGAGCATCAGCACCATCTCCCAGCTCACCGCCGCCGCCGCACCGCGGACCGCCTTGGCAAGCCGCTCCTCGCGATCGTTGGTCGGAGCGAAGTCCATGTGGCCTGCCTCGGTCTCGAGCACGCGTACTCCGGCATCCCGATCGACGTCGACGATCGCCGCGCCGAGCCCTTCCTCGACCATGATCATCCCGTAGCGCCCCGGCCGGGTGAAGCTCGGGCTTCCGACGCCGCGCAGCGTCTCGATGTTTGCCGTGCCCGACCGCGTCGCCCAAGCGCGGGCGGCGACGTCGTTGAGGATCACCGGCTGCGTTCCGAACACTGCCTGCAGACCGGCCCTGCTGATCGTCCAGCGCGAGCGCACCAGCGAGATAGTCTCGCCGCTCGCCGCACCTGCAATCGCCATGGCGCAGCGCAGGCCGCTTAGAGGCACGCCCTTCTCACGCTCGAAGCGCTGCAGCACGTCGGTGAACGTCGGTATGCCGGCGATCTCGACTTCGTGGATGCTGGCGATCCGCGGCCGCGACGAGGGCGTCACGGTGGCAAAGCGGATGACCCCCTCGCGCGAAGCTTCGATCGCAAGCCATGGGCGCACGCCCGACCCAGCCGAACTCATCATTTGACGCCACTCTCCCCCACTCGCCTGATAGCGCTACCAACTCACTGGTTAAGTCGCCGTTAGCGTGGGCTGCAAAGCTTGCGGGAGGGGGATGTCACCCCTAAGTCGCGGGCCAAATCCAATCAGCGGAGCTTTCGATGGCCGACGGCTATGACTTTGACGTTCTCGTGATCGGCTCCGGCCCGGGCGGCTATGTCGCGGCAATCCGCGCCGCGCAGCTCGGCCTTAAGACCGCCTGCGCCGAGAGTCGCGAGACGCTCGGCGGCACCTGCCTCAACGTCGGGTGCATACCGTCGAAAGCGCTGCTCCACGCCTCCGAGCTGTTCGAGGAAGCTGCGCACGGCACCTTCGCGAAGTGGGGCATCAAGGCGACGGGCGTCGAGGTCGACCTCGACACCATGCACGGGTCGCGCAAGGAAGCGGTGAAGGGCCTCACTCAAGGCATCGAGTTCCTGTTCAAGAAGAACAAGGTCGAGTGGCTGAAGGGCCATGCCACGTTCGAGAGCGCCGACACGGTCAAGGTCGGCGACCGCACCGTGCGCGCCAAGAACATCGTCATTGCGACCGGCTCGTCCGTGACCCCTCTGCCCGGCGTCACCATCGACCAGGAGCGGATCGTCGACTCCACTGGCGCACTCGAGCTGCCGCAGGTGCCGCGAAAGATGGTCGTCATCGGCGGCGGCGTCATTGGGCTCGAGCTCGGTTCCGTCTGGCGCCGCCTCGGCGCAGAGGTGACGGTCGTCGAGTTCCTCGACCAGATCCTTCCCGGTTTCGACGCCGAGGTCCGCAAGGAATCGAACAAGATCTTCAAGAAGCAGGGCTTCGAGCTTCGCCTTTCCACGAAGGTCACCAAGGCCGAGCGCAACGGCGACACGGTCACCCTGACCGTCGAGCCTGCCGCCGGCGGCGCTGCGGAGACGATCGAAGCCGACGTCGTGCTGGTGTCCATCGGCCGTCGCCCGAACACCGAAGGCCTCGGCCTCGACAAGGCCGGCCTTCAGCCGAACCAGCGCGGGCAGGTCGAAACCGACCATAACTTCCGCACTTCGGTGCCCGGCATCTGGGCAATCGGCGACGTGATCCCCGGGCCGATGCTCGCCCACAAGGCCGAGGACGAGGGCATCGCCGTTGCCGAGAACATCGCCGGCCTCACTGGCATCGTGAACCACGACGTGATCCCGTCGGTCGTCTACACCATGCCCGAGATCGCCGGCGTCGGCCTCACCGAGGAGCAGGCCCGGGAGGCCGGCGAGGTGAAGGTCGGCAAGTTCCCGATGCTCGCCAACAGCCGGGCCAAGACCAACCGCGAGCCGGAAGGCTTCGTGAAGGTCATCGCCGATGCAAAGACCGACCGCGTGCTCGGCGTCTGGGTGATCGCCTCGGTCGCCGGCACCATGATCGGCGAAGCGGCGTTGGCGATGGAGTTCGGCGCCACCAGCGAAGACATCGCCTACACCTGCCACCCGCACCCGACGCACGAGGAAGCGCTCAAGGAAGCTGCGATGGCGGTCCAGGGCAAGCCGATCCACATCTGACGGCCGTTCACCCGTTCGGGTGAAGTGGCCGCCCCGCCGCTGCCATATCCCTCTCTCCCCGGGAATGCCGAGGAGACGAGGGAATGTTTCGTAGATTAGTCACGTTGTTGACCATTGCCGGGGTCGCGCTCGCCGGCTGTTCGTCGAGGCCGCGCAACTTCGCGCCGGTGCTTGCCGCCGCCCCCACCGACCCTGCCTTCTATGAGGGACAAGTGCAGACCTGCCGCGAAGAAGTCGCGCTGCACACGAAGCACGGAGCGGCGCGAGGTGGATCCGCAGCGGCTGGCGTCGCTGCCGGCGCCGGGGCCGGTGTGGCCACGAGTGCCGCGCTGCCGGCCAGCTTCGCCAGTTACGGCGGCGCCGCGGCGGCCGCGAGCCTCGTGATCATGGCCGTGCCCGTATTCGCGCTGGGCGGCGCCTGGGGCCTGTCGAAGATCAAGAAGACGAAGAAGGAACGCGCCATCAAGACGGCAATGGCGCAGTGCCTCGAACGCTCGGGCTATTCGGTGGCGAGTTGGCGAGTGATGAAGAAGCGGGAGTTGCTGCGCGCGAAAGCGGACATGGCCCTCGCCGCTACGACAGCCACGCCCTGATTAGACCCAGAAGCGTCAGGTCGCCTTGCTCGATGCGCGCCGGCGCGACCGGCGGGCACTCCAGGCAACGGGCCTGAATGCTCGGGCCTTGCAAGATCGACCGCACCTCGAACAGCGCGGACGCCAGCTGCTGCTGCGGCTGACGGGCAAGCATCGAATAAGCGTCCGAAGGCGTCGACGTGTCCGCGTCCCCGTTGTTCGCGATCATTGCGATCAGCTGGTCCCGGAAGCTCGGCTGGGCTTCGAGGTAACGAACGCCGCGCTCGTTCCCGAGGTTCGCGAGCTGCGCGGCCTTGGCGATGGCATCGCTGAGGCCGCCGAAACCATCGACGAGCCCCAGCTGGTGCGCCGTGCCGCCGTCCCACACGCGCCCTTGCGCAATCTGGTCCACCTGCTGCGGCGTCTTGTGCCGCGCCGCCGCAACCACGCCGAGGAAGCGGCTGTACATGGAGTTCACGCCGGCCTGCAGCAGCTGGTTGGCCTCGGGTGACGGGCCCTTCAGCAGGTCAGGCTCGCCCGACAGCGGCGACGTCTTAACCCCATCGGCGCCCAAGCCCAGCTTCTGCAGCGTGCCCTGGAAGCTCGGAAGCACCGCGAACACGCCGATCGACCCCGTGATCGTCGACGGCTCCGCATAGATGAAGTCGCCGGGCGTCGAGACCCAGTAGCCGCCCGACGCCGCAACGCTGCCCATGGAAACAACGACCGGGATCCTGCGGGCCTTCGCCTCGAGCAGTGCCTGCCGGATCCGCTCCGACGCCAGCACCGACCCGCCCGGGCTGTCGACGCGGACGACCAGCGCCTTGATGCCCTTGGTGCGAATGCCGTTTTCGATCTGTTGCGCGATCGTGTCGCCGCCGGCCGTCCCCGGCCCGGCCTTGCCGTCGACGATCATTCCCGCGATCGTCACCACGCCGATCGGCCCCGTCGGCTTCCGCGGAACCACGTCGGCGACATAGGAGGAAAGCTTCACCTCCTTGAACGCGTTCCCGTTCGAGCCCGCTCCGCCGCCGAGCTGCGCAAGCCGCGCCTCGAACTGCCGACGGTCGCCGAGACGGTCGACGAGGCCGGCCTGGACCGCCGCTTTCGCCATGTCGCCGCCGGCCGCCGCGACCGCCCCGTTCATGTTGCCGAGGAACAGGTCGATGTTCGCCTTGGGCCGTGCCTGCTTGATCTCCTGCTTCCACGTCTCGAGCCGGGCCTGGTCGAGCGCGAGCGCGGTCTGCTTCGCCGCCTCCGACATGTCGTTGCGGATGAACGGCTCCACGGCCGCCTTGTAGGTGCCGACCCGATAGACGTTGGCCGTCACCCCGAGCTTGTCGAGCAGGCCCTTGTAGTAGAGGTTCGTGCCGCCCGGGCCGGTCACCAGCACCCCACCGAGCGGGCTCAGCCAGATCTCCGACGCCGCCGAAGCCAGCGCATAGCTGGAGTTGGTATAGCCCACGCCGTACGCGACCACCGGCTTGCCGGCCTGGCGCACGCGGCGCACCGCGTCGGCCAGGTCGCCGACGGCAGTCTCTCCGCCGCCCGTGAACCCATCGAGGTCGAGAGCGACCGCCTTCACGCGGCCGTCGTCCTTCGCCTTGTCGAGCGCCGCGACGAGGTCGCGCAGGCGATATTCCTGCGGCCGCGCGGTTCCGGCAACCTCCGCCCACTCGCGCCGGGACGGCTGTTCCACCACGCTGCCGTTAAGGTTCAGGTTGAGCACGCCGTCCCGCACCGGCGCCGGCCGCGCTGACAATGCTCCGTAGAGGGCTCCGAAGAACAGGAGCATCAGCAGCAGGACGAGGGCGTCCTTGATGCCGACCAGCAGTTTCCAGATCGCGCGGACGAACTTCATCGAAATGGCCTCTACACTAACCTGCACGCTCGCTAGCTCAGAAGCAGGGTCATTGCGAGCGCAGCCGGACCGAACACGGATTGCTTCGCGGCGGCGCTCCCCGCAATGACGCTCCGATGGACGTGGGGCGGACCTCTGCAGACGAAAGTCGGAATGCGTGGCGGGCCGAGACCGGCGCCATGCTCGCGCTCGCCTGGCCGCTGATCCTCGCCAACCTCACCCAGCAGGCGATCCAGGCCACCGACGTGCTACTGATGGGCCGCCTCGGCGCGACCCAGCTCGCGGCGGCGACCCTCGCGCTCAATCTCACCTTCACCTTCAACCTGCTGCTGCTCGGCGTTCTGACGGCCTCGGCGCCGATGATGGCGACGGCCCTGGGGCAGCGATTCAACACCGTCCGGGACGTTCGCCGCACCTTTCGCGCCGGTCTATGGCTGCTCGTGCTGTTCCTGCCGCCCTACTGGCTCATCCTGTGGCAGGCCGGGTGGATCATGCGGCTGTTCGGCATCGCGGCGGTCCTCGCCGACCAGGGGCAGACGTTCCTTCGCGCCTACATGTGGTGCACCGCGCCCTGGCTGCTGTTCCAGCTTCTCCGCAATTTCGTAGCGGCGCTCGAGCGGCCGCGAGTGGTGCTGTGGCTGAGCATCGCCGGGATCGGCATCAATGCCCTGCTCAGCTGGTCGCTGAT
>DASVXN010000178.1:0-7691 GCA_036392635.1 Sphingomicrobium sp.
GACCCCTGCCTTCGCAGGGGCACAATCACCGCGTCAGCTTTCGATACGTCGTCCGGTGCGGCCTCGTCGCTTCCTCTCCGAGGCGGCGGACCTTGTCTTCTTCATAGGCCTGGAAGTTGCCCTCGAACCATTCGACATGGCTGTCGCCTTCGAACGCGATGATGTGCGTCGCGAGGCGGTCCAGGAAGAAGCGGTCGTGGCTGATGACCACTGCACAGCCGGCGAAGTTCTCGATCGCCTCCTCGAGCGCGCCCAAGGTCTCGACGTCGAGGTCGTTGGTCGGCTCGTCGAGCAGCAAGACGTTGCCGCCGCGCTTCAGCATCTTGGCAATGTTGACGCGGTTGCGCTCACCGCCCGACAGCTTCCCGACGTTCTTCTGCTGGTCCTGGCCCTTGAAGTTGAAGGCGCCGACATAGGCGCGCGTCGACTGGTCGTGGCCGTTGACCTTCATATAGTCGAGCCCGTCCGAAATCTCCTCCCAGACGTTCTTGCTGTCATCGAGGTGATCGCGGCTCTGGTCGACGTAGCCGAGGTGCACGGTAGGGCCGATGTCGACCTTCCCGCTGTCCGGCTTCTCCTGTCCGGTGATGATCTTGAACAGGGTCGACTTGCCGGCGCCGTTCGGCCCGATGACGCCGACGATGCCGCCGGGCGGCAGGGTGAAGGACAGATTCTCGAACAGCAGCTTGTCGCCGTACGACTTGCTGATGTTTTCAACCTCGATGACCTTGCCGCCGAGGCGCTCCGGCACCTGGATGAGGATCTCGGCCTTCCCAGGCGTACGATTCTCCTGCGCGGCGACGAGCTGGTCGAACTTGGCGATACGCGCCTTCGACTTGGTCTGCCGCGCCTTGGCGCCCTGGCGGATCCACTCGAGTTCGTCGCGGATGGCCTTCTGCCGCCCCGACTCCTCGCGCTCCTCCTGCTCCATGCGCTTCGCTTTTTTCTCGAGATAGGTCGAGTAATTGCCCTCGTAGGGGAAGTACTTCCCGCGATCGAGCTCGAGGATCCAGCTCACGACATTGTCGAGGAAGTAGCGGTCGTGGGTGATCATCAGCACCGCGCCCGGATATTCCTTGAGGTGCTGCTCGAGCCATTGGACGCTTTCGGCGTCGAGGTGGTTAGTCGGCTCGTCGAGGAGCAGGATCGAGGGCTTCTGGATCAGCAGGCGCGTGAGCGCGATCCGGCGCTTCTCACCGCCTGACAGGCTCTCGACCGACCAGTCGGACGGCGGGCAGCGCAGGGCCTCCATCGCGACCTCGAGCTGGTTGTCGAGCGTCCAGCCGTCGACCGCGTCGATCTTGCCCTGGAGCTCGCCCATTTCCTCCATCAGCGCGTCGAAGTCGGTATCGTCCTTGGGATCGCCCATCTCGGCCGAAATGGCGTTGAAGCGATCGACCATGTCCGCGACTTCGCGAGCGCCGTCCTTGACGTTCTCCAGGACATTCTTCGTCGGGTCGAGTTGCGGCTCCTGCGGCAAATAGCCGACGGTGACGTTCTCACCCGCCCAGGCCTCGCCCTGGAAGTCCTTGTCCAGGCCCGCCATGATCTTCATCAGCGTCGACTTGCCGGCGCCGTTCGGGCCGACGATGCCGATCTTGGCGCCGTGGTAGAATTGCAGGTTGATGTGGTTCAGCACCGGCTTCTGCGCGCCGGGGAAGGACTTGGTCATGTCCTTCATCACATAAGCATATTGAGCGGCCATGGGGTCGCGAACGTCCTTTGAGCAGTGTTGGAGAGTTGCTGCCCAGTTAGGCGAGCGCGCCGCCTTTTTCTAGTCGCGCCCCACCATCTGGACCGCTTCCGGGAAGCGATAGTCGCGATACTTGTCGCGAAGATCCTTCTTGCTGAGCTTGCCGGTGGCGGTGTGGGGTAGCTCCTCCACGAACTCGATCGCGTCGGGCAGCCACCATTTCGCAACCTGCCCCGACAGGTAACTGCGGAGTTCGGCCTGGCAGAGCTTCGCGCCGGCATCGGGTACGACGAGTAGCAGCGGCCGCTCGTCCCACTTCGGATGCGGAACTCCGATTGCAGCGGCTTCCGCGACCCCGGGGCAACCTACGGCCGCATTCTCGAGCTCGATCGAGCTGATCCATTCGCCGCCGGACTTGATGACGTCCTTGGCACGATCGGTGATCTGGATGGTGCCGTCTGGATGGATGGCGGCCATGTCGCCGGTGTCGAACCACTGGCCCTCATCGCAGGCATCCTGTTCCTGCTTGAAGTAGCGACGAACGACGGCGGGCCCGCGCGTCTGGAGCTTCCCCGAGCTCTTGCCGTCGCGCGGGAGCGGATTCCCTTGCGCATCTACGGTGCGCAGTTCAACGCCGAACATGGAACGGCCGGGCCGGGACATATAGTCGACCTGCTCGTCGTCGCTCATTTCGTCCCAGTTTGCCGGAGGCGCGCCAACGGTGCCGACCGGCGACATCTCGGTCATGCCCCAGAGGTGATTGACGTGGATCCCACGCTCCCGGAACCAGCGGATGGTCGCCGGCGGCGCTGACGAGCCTCCGATGATGACGAGCCGAAGCTTGCCCAGCTCGGCACCGGTACGCTCGACATGGTCGATCATGCCCAGCCAGACGGTTGGCACACCTGCCGTGTGGGTGATGCCCTCCTCGTTGAACAACTGGCAGAGACGTTCGGGCTGATTGTCGCTGCAGACGACCAGCTTGAAGCCGGCAATGGCCGCCGCATACGGGATGCACCAGCTGTTCGCATGGAACATGGGAACTACCGGCAGCATCGCAGACCGTGCTGACACGTCGAAGATGTCGGGGGCAATGACGCTCATCGCATGAAGCACGGTCGAACGGTGCTCGTACAGGACCCCTTTCGGATGGCCCGTCGTGCCACTGGTGTAGCAAAGGCCGCAGGGCTCGCGCTCGTCGCCTTCGTACCAACAATAATCGCCGGTCTCCGCCGCGAGCCAATCGTCGAACTGATCGTCGAACCGGACGTAGTGCCGAATGGTGGGCCAGTGCGGCTTCATCCGCTGCACGAGGTCTTCAAAGGCCGCGTCATAGAGGAGCACGCGATCCTCGGCATGCGTCGCGATATAGGCGAGCTGATCGTCAAACAGCCGCGGGTTCAGCGTGTGGAGGACGCCGCCCATGCCGACCACCCCGAACCAGGCCGCGAGATGCCGGTCATGGTTCATCGCGAGGGTGGCGACACGCTCTCCGGGTTGGACACCAAGCCGCTCCAGCGCCTGCCCCATGCGGCGAGCATCATCGGCAAGCTGCTTCCAATTCCTTCGAACCGTCGTTCCGTCGGCCCGAGCCGCGACGATCTCGCGGCTGCCGTGCTCGCGCTCGGCATGGTCCATCAGCCGCATGATGCGGAGCGGAAAATCCTGCATTGCGCCGAGCGTGCCCATCAGCGCCTCCCCTGAAGAGAGGCGCATCATGACCTAAAAGCCTCGGCTCGGAAACAGTTAGAAGGGGAGCTTGAACCCCGGCGGCAGCGGCAGGCTGCTCTGCATCTTCTGCATCTCGCCGGCAGCGGCGCTATCGGCCTTGCCGCGCGCATCGTTGATGGCCGCGGCGACAAGGTCCTCCACCATCGTCTTCTCGGACGGCTGAAGCAGGCTCTCGTCGATATCGACGCCGAGGATCCGACCCTTCGCCGTGGCCTTGACCTTCACGAGCCCGCCCCCCGCGACGCCCTCAACCTCAATCTTGTCGAGATTGTCCTGCGCCTTCTGCAGCTCGTTCTGCGCGTTTTGGGCCATTTTCATAATTTCATCAAAATCGGGCATTTCGGGCATTTGTCAGCCTCTCGTCTCAAAGCGTTCGAGTTCGGCGCCGGGGAACGCGTCCATGACGGCGCGCACGTTGGGATCGGCAAGGACGTCGGAGCGAACGCGCTCCTCGGCCATTTTCTCCTGATCGAGCAGCGAAGGCTCGCCGGAGTCATCCGAAAGGGAGACCTGCCAAGTTGCTCCAGTGGTCGTCTTCAGCGCGGCGGAAAGGTCGCGCAGCCAGTCCGCACCGAGCGGACGCAGCGGCTTCACCACAAGCTCCGGCGGCTCGTAGCGGACGAGGCCCACATTGTCGTGCAGCTGCTGCGACAGCAACTGCTTACGGTTGTCGGCAAGAAACTCGACTAAAGCCCGGAAGTCTTGCGGCAATTGTGCTCTAGCGCCAGACGGCCGTGCAGCAGCAGCGGGCCCTGAAGCAGCGATCGCCACCGCCCCCTCCCCGCTCAGTCTCGCGATCAGCGATGCCGGGTCAGGCATCTCCGCGGCGTGGATGAGCCGCAGCAAGGCCATTTCGGCAGCTTCCCGCGGGTCGGGCGCGACTTCGACGTCCTGCAAGCCCTTGAGCAGCATCTGCCAGAGCCGATGGATGGTACCCCACGACAATTGCCGCGCCATCTCCGCCGCGCTTTCCCGCTCCTCGGCGCTCTGAAGCGCATCGGCGTTGGCGCCTGCCTTCGCGCGCGTCGCGGCGTGCAGGCTCTCCATCAGCCCCCGGAGCAGCTGCGTCGGGTCGATGCCGAGATCGTGTGCCTCGTCGAGATCGGCCAATGCACCGCTCGCGTCGCCGCTGAGCACCAGCTGCAGCAGACGGCGGATTCGGCCGCGATCAGCGAGCCCGAGCATGTCGCGGACCTGTTCGGTCGTCACAGCGCCCGCGCCATGAGCGATCGCCTGGTCGAGGATCGAAAGGCCGTCGCGCGCGGAGCCCTCAGCGGCGCGAGCAATCATCCCAAGCGCCTCAGCCTCGACCTCAACACCTTCAGCTTGCGACACCTGGGCGAAGTGGGCCGCCAGCTTCTCGGCGGGAATGCGCCTGAGGTCGAAGCGCTGGCAGCGCGAGAGGACCGTGACGGGCACCTTGTTCACTTCGGTCGTCGCGAACAGGAACTTCACATGCTCAGGCGGTTCCTCAAGAGTCTTGAGCAACGCATTGAAAGCATTCTTGGTCAACATGTGGACTTCGTCCACGATGTAGATTTTGTAGCGGGCGCTGACGGACGAATAACGCACGGCGTCGATGATCTCGCGGATGTCGTCGACACCGGTGTGGCTCGCGGCGTCCATCTCTATGACGTCGATGTGCCGTCCCTCGGCGATGGAGCGGCAGGGCTCGCAGACGTTGCACGGGCTGATCGTCGGTCCGCCCTGCCCGTCCGGGCCGATGCAGTTCAGTGCCTTCGCTATGAGACGCGCCGTCGACGTTTTCCCGACCCCGCGAACGCCCGTTAGCAGGAAGGCATGCGCGATCCGGCCCCGCGCAATCGCATTGGCGAGCGTCTGGACCATCGCGTCCTGCCCGATCAACTCGGAGAAGGTCTGCGGTCGGTATTTTCGGGCAAGGACGCGATACGGCGATGCGCTCGCCGCACTGCTCGGGACAGGCTTCTGCGGCTGCTCAGGGGTGTCGAGGCCGAGGCCGGGCGATTCGTCGTCGTTCACAACAGCGGTTTACGGGGAGAGGCTCGCCAATGCGAGCGGTGGAAGCCGACGACCCGGCACGAAATCGTTGTGGCTGCTTCCTTCCGGACCTGACCAGGTTGGCGACAGCGCCGTCCGCCGACTTCCGGGCGGGCATATGGGCGAAGCATGGCGGCCGCGCAAGGTGGCGCTCAACGACCGAGTCTTCAGCCAGCATTCAGCCGCTTCAGGGGACGTCCAGAATAGAATGTTCACCATCCTACTGGCCCTTGCCGCACCAGTCGCAGTGCCGTCCTCCGCGCCGATCACCGTCACGGCGCATCCATGGGCGCCGTTCATCAGCCCGATGGGAGAGCCGTTCCGCGCGCACAGCACGAGCGAAGACACGTTAGCAGCATGGTTTCGACAGGCTGATCGCAACAATGATGGAATGCTGACCAACGAGGAGATGGTCGCCGACGCCGAGCGCTTCTTCTCGCGGCTCGATAACAGTGGCGACGGCGAGATCGATCCGGACGAACTCAACCATTACGAATGGGAGGTCGCTCCCGAGATCCAGGTGAACTCACGGACCCGCCGGCCTCCGGGTCAGCCCGCGGCCGTCGCGTCCCTCAGCGATGACGCCAACGAGCGCCCTCGTGATCGGCGCAAGCGTCGCCAGGCCGAGGACGAGACCAGCCTCGGCCTCGATGGCGCGCTCCAGGGTGCTGCGCGATACGGGCTGCTCGACATGCCCGAGCCCGTCGCCGCTGCCGACGCCGACTTCAACCGCGGCATTTCGCTCGGCGAGTTCAGGCAAGCCGCGATGGCCCGATTTGGGCTGTTGGACTCCGGCCGGAAGGGCAAGCTCTCGCTAGCTCAGCTGCAAGCTCTTCGGCAGACGCTGCAAGCGCGGACCAGGGACGCCAAGGCACTCGACATGCGCGTCGGAAATGCCGTTCCGAGCCAACCCTAGGCACCCGCGTCAGGAATTCATCCTCCAGTTCACTTGGCAGCAAGCTCGGGAGGTGCTTCACAGCGCAGATGCTGCTTGCCTCACTGCTCCTCTCACTCGCCCAGGCCCCAGCTGCGGCGCCGCCGGCCTCCATCCAGTCGGCCCCCGTATCCGCGCCGCGCCGCCCCCGCCGTTTGTTCTTCAGCCCGATGGGTGAGCCCTTTCGGGCCAAGGCGAGGGATGACAATACGCTGGCCGACTGGTTTGCGCAGGCGGACGCGAACCGCGACGCCCGCATCACCATCGACGAGATGCAGGGCGATGCGTCACGCTTCTTCGCGGTGCTTGACGTCAACAAGGACGGCGAGATCGATCCCGACGAGATCACCCGTTACGAGAACGAGATCGCGCCGGAAGTCCGCTCCGGAGAGCATTTCGCACTGGCGCTCGACGGCAGTGACGCCAATGCGGGAGCAGAACGGGGCAGCCGTCGTCGAGGTCCGAGGCCGGGATTGTTCCGCGGGGCGGAAGATGTTCACCAGGGCGCGGGCCGCTACGGGCTGCTCGACCTGCCTGAGCCGGTTGTGTCGGCAGACTCGGACTTCAACCGCGGCGTCTCGCTTGCGGAGTTCCGGCGGGCCGCGCAGCAGCGCTTCCTCGCGCTCGATCTCGATCACCACGGCTATCTGACGCTCGCGGAGCTCGAGCGGATCAGGCCTGCTCCACCGGCTTCGCAGAACGCACCGGACCAGCCCCGGCAGAGCGGCGAGAGCGCCCCACCGCAGCGGTAAAGCTACCGTCCCATCCAGTTGCGGGATTCAGGCGGGATCCGCACGCTGAGCAAGGGCATGTCGGCGGTGAGGATGATCTGACAGGCGAGGCGCGAGGTTCGGGTCGCGTGGGCCGCGAGGTCCAGCAGGTCTTCTTCCTCCTCCGTCGCGGGCGGCAGCTTCACGAAGTCGGCTTCGTCGACGATGACATGGCACGTCGAGCAGGCCATCACGCCCTCGCATGCGCCCTCCAGCGGCTCTCGCGCCGCCCAGGCGACGTCCAGCAGGCGCTGGCCCGGTTGCGCTTCCACTTCCTTGTCGAGACTGCCGTCAGCCCGGAAAAACCGCACCAGGGTCACGCGTCCAGCTTCTCCTGTTCGACGGCGGCAGCAGCGATGCGTTTGCAGGCCTCTACCAGCTCGTGCTCCCGGGTGTAGCGGCCGAACCCCAGCCGGATCGACGATCGTGCTTCGCGATAATCGAGACCAAGTGCCCGAAGCACGTGGCTCGGCCGGCCTGAGCCGCTCGCACACGCACTACCGAGGGAAAAGGCGATATCCCGCAGGTCCGCGATGAGGCGAGC
>DASVXN010000179.1:0-6924 GCA_036392635.1 Sphingomicrobium sp.
TCGGCTTCCTTCGCGCGGACCACATTGGCGAAGCGGCGCACGGCCTCGATCCGATAGGCGTTCGAATGGGAAGCCCATTCCGGCCACGCCGCGCGCGCGGCCGCGACCTCGGCGCCGGCATCGCCGATCGCGCCTGACCAGATCTCCTCGCCGGTCGCCGGGTTTGTGGAAATCAGTGTCGAGCCCACGCTCCCAATTTCCACCACCTTCGATCGGTCATCAGCTTTGCCGTGCATCTTGCCCCATGGCTTCGCCCATCCGCCGGATCGCCTTAACCTTGTTGTCAAAGGGCTGCCAGTCGTCACGCTCCGCGATCGCGGACCAGATGGCTTCCACCTCGTCGATGTGCATCGAGCAAGGCTCCGGATCCGACCAGTAGTCGTGCAGCTTAGGCTGCTCGCGTCCCTGCAGCAGGCTCGCGAGGTTGCGGAATTGCTCCTGAGGGTAACGCTGGCTGCCCGGATCGCGCCCGCCGCGCCAGTCGAAGAAGATGCGGTCGATCGGCTGTGTCCGTGTTGCGAGTGCGCGGATCAACGCGGCGGTGATCTCGCGGTCATTGTCGCCCTGAGCGATGCCGAGGCGGCGCAGCATGGCGTCCACCATCGCCTGCTCGAACCGGTCGCTCCAACCGCCAAGCAGGTCCGAGAGCGGCGGCGCATCCGCGAACAGGGACAGGCTTCCGGCAAGCTGGGCCAAATCCCAGTGAATCGCTTCGGGCTGCCGCCCGAAGGCGTAGAGACCGTACTGGTCGAAGTAAGCGGCAGTGAACTCCGGATCCCAATCGCGCGTGAACCGCCATGGGCCGTAATCGAAGCTCTCGCCGGTCACGTTGATATTGTCGCTGTTGAGCACGCCGTGGACGAACCCCGCAGCGAGGTACGAAGCGGCGAGCCTCGCCGTGGCGGTGGAGACAAGGTCGAACAGACGGACTGCGTTCTCCTGATCGTCGCCCGATGCCTGCTCCGAATAGAGGTTCTCGAGGCAGTAGCGTGTCAGCTTCTTGAGGTTCTCGACCTGGCCGTAGAAAGCGAGGCGCTGAAACGTGCCGATCCGGATGTGACCGTGGCTAAGGCGCGTCAGGACCGAGGATCGGGTAGGCGATGGCTCGTCACCGCGCGTCAGCTCCTCGCCGGTTTCGAACAGCGCGAAGGTCTTGGAGGTGTTCACGCCCAGTGCTTCGAGCATCTCGGTCGCGAGCACTTCGCGGACGCCGCCTTTCAGCGTCAGCCGCCCGTCGGCGAAGCGGCTGTAGGGCGTCTGCCCCGAACCCTTGGTGCCGAAATCGAGCAGCCGTCCGCGATCGTCGCGGAGCTGGGCGAAGGTGAAGCCGCGTCCGTCCCCGATCTCGGGATTGTACACGCGGAACTGGTGGCCGTGATAACGAAGCGCCAGCCGCTGCGGGAGGTTATCGGGTAGGGATTCGAACCGGCAGAAGTGGCGCGCCCAACCTTCCTCGTCGAGCTCGAGCCCGACGCGATCCGCCCAACGCCCGTTGACGAAGCGTTGGATGCACTTGGGAAAAGCGGCTGGCTCGACAGGGTCGAAGAAGTCCGGCCCAAGGGCAAGGAGCTTCGGATCAGGCTGGTAGCTCGTCATCCACCCTCAAGCGGCGCGCAGAGACGCTTGTTCCAACGGCTCAGGCGACGAGCTTGCGAAGTTTGGCAAGCGCATCCGGATCCGGCTCGGCCGCGCCGATGGTGCCGGCGAACTGACCGGCTCGGTCGAACAGCAGGACGCTGCCGGTATGCTCCATCTCCTTGCCCATGGCGGCGTGCGGCACGGGCTCGGCGTAGATGCCGTACTGCTTCTTAACCTGGTCGATCTGCGCCTGGGTGCCTGTCAGGCCAGTGATCGGCGCCCCGAACAAGGTTGCGTACTGACCGACCTCCTTCGGCCCGTCGTTTGCCGGATCAATCGTCACGAAGACGATGTGCAGCGCCTGGTCGTTCGCCGCCTCGCGCCGGAGTTTCACGAGCCGCGACAGCGTGGTCGGACAAACGTCGCCGCAACGCGTGAAGCCGAAGTAGATGGCGTAGGGTTTGCCGGCGAGCGCCTGGCTGGAGAAGGGCTTGCCGTCCGCGCCGACGAGCGTGAACGGCCCTCCGAAGCTCGCCTGGACCGGCAGGGACGAGGCTTGGGGCACCTCAGTTTGCGACCTCGGGATGAGCACCAGAGCGGCAGTGCCGATCAGTGCGATGCCAACCAGCACCCATAGCATCCGGCGCACTTGTCTCAGCCGCGACTTTGGCGGTGCTTTTTCGGTCACTTCAGATCACCATCCGCAGGTTGGCGCCGCCCTCGGGCGCGTCGAGCGCGCATATGGAGCCTCCGTGCGCGAGGGCAACCTGTCTTGCGAAGCTGAGGCCGACGCCGCTGCCACCCTTGTGGGTTGTGTAGAAGGGCAGGAAGATGTCCTCGCGCCTGTCCTCCGGGATCCCGGGCCCGTTGTCGCGAACCTCGATCCGGAAGTGGCCGGCGGGCTCGCGGGTCACGTCGAGGACGACCACTGACGGGTCGAGCTCGGCCGTGGCGCGGATGGAGTTGCGTAGAAGGTTCAGCAGCGCTTGCGCGAGCAGTTCGGCATCGGCCGTCAACGTCATCGTCTTGGGCTCGACCAGCACTCGCGCGTCGATGCGACGCTCACTCGCGTTCGCCAGCGCCAGCCGCATGATCTCCTCCGCCCAAGGCTTCGCCTTGAAGTTGCGGCGGTGCACGTCGGGCGCGTGGGCGAACTCGCGATAGCTTTCGACGAAGCGCAGGATGCCTTCCGCTCGCCGAGCCACGGTGTCGGTGGCCGTCCGTGCATCGGCCAGCGACTTGTCGTGCTTTGCGGCGCTCGCGACGAGATCGGCGCCGGTACGGGCCAACGAGGTCACCGGCGTCAGCGAGTTCATGATCTCGTGCGTGAGCACTCGAACAAGATCCGCCTGGGCCGCGACCTCGAGCGCGCCGAGCTCGCTCTGCACCGGCAGGATCGAGAGGACGGTGACCGGCTGGTCGAGGCGCGCCACCTGCGCCGAGGCGAAGATCGCCTTCTGCGGTACACCTTCCAGCATGAGCCTGGTGATCTTGCGCGTGCCGGGCGGCAGGCGAACGGCGGCGGACAGCTCCGGCCCAAGCATTTCAAGATCGGACACCCGGTTGAGCGGCGTTCGCGCGAACAGCTGGCGTGCCGCCTTGTTGAGCAGCTCGATCCGTCCGTTTTCATCGAGAGTCAGTAGAGCGCTCGGTGAATCATCGATGATTGCCGCGAGGTAACGCGCCTCGGCGCTTTCCTGGGTGTGCCGCGCCTGCAAGCCCTTCAGTGCCTCGTCGAGCGCTCGTCCAAGGACGTCGAACCCGCCTCCCGACGGATCGGAGAAGCGTTGCGAATAATCCTCGAACTTCACGCTCTCGATGAAGCGCGCGACCAGGAAGTTGGTCCGCCGGATGAAATTCCAGAGGCTGGCGAGTGCAATGATGCCGACGATCGATGCGACGATCAGGCCCGCCCTGACGCCGGGGGTGGTCGCAGCCTTGGCGACCAGCAGGATCGCGCCGATGAGGAGGATCGTGCGCCAGGCGAGCCCGAACTCGAACTTGCGCCTAAAGTCCATGCTTCTCCATGCGCCGGTAGAGCGCGCCGCGCGACAGGCCGAGTTCGGTCGCCGCTAGCGACACGTTGAAATGATGCATCCGCAGCGCCCGCTCGATCATCTGCTTTTCGAGCTGGTCGAGGTTGAGGCTGTCGCCCGTGACGTTGAGCGAAGCCGCCTCGAAGCGCTGGGGAAGCGGGAAGTCGTCGATGTGGTAGCGGTCGCCATCGGCCATGATCACGGCACGTTCAGCGGCATGGCGAAGCGCCCGCACGTTCCCCGGCCAGTCATGTCGTACCAGCACCTCCAGCACGTGCGGGGGCAGCTCGCGCTGCGGCTTGTCGTACTTGCGCGCGTATAGGTGAAGGTAGTGACCGAGCAGCGTCGGGATATCGTCGCGCCGCTCCCGCAGCGGCGGAAGCTCGATCTCGATCGTGTTCAGCCGAAACAGCAGGTCCTGCCTGAAGCGCTTCTCGTCAGCCAGCTTGTCGCCGGACACGTTGGTGGCCGCG
The DNA here is from genome assembly GCA_036392635.1 of Sphingomicrobium sp. Lineage (GTDB taxonomy): Bacteria > Pseudomonadota > Alphaproteobacteria > Sphingomonadales > Sphingomonadaceae > Sphingomicrobium. Next base: position 4,088 of record DASVXN010000179.1, read on the forward strand.
ACCACGCGCACGTCAATCGGGATCGGCTTGTTGGACCCGACCGGCACCACCTCGCGCTGTTCGAGCGCGGTCAGCAGCTTCGGTTGCAGGTGCAGCGGAAGATTCCCGATTTCATCGAGGAAGAGCGTGCTGTGGTCCGCGGCTTTCAGGCGGCCCATCCGGTCGCTGTCGGCACCCGTGAACGCGCCTTTGACGTGGCCGAACAATTCGGATTCGAACAGGCTCTCGCTCGTCGCGCCGAGGTCGACCGAGACCATCGGGTGCTGGCTGCGCCGCGACAGCCGGTGGATCTCGCGCGCGACGATCTTCTTGCCGGTGCCGTTCTCGCCGAGGATCAGGACGTTGGCATCGGTCGGAGCTGCGCGATCGATCAGCGTGCGCACGCGCTGCATGGCGGGGGAGTCGCCGAGCAGCGGCGTTTCGCCCGAGGGGGCCAGCTCCGATGCGCGGCCCCGTTCTGTCCGGGCATCGATGCGGCTCCGGCGCAGCGCCGCCGCACTTCGAACGGTGGCCGCCAGACGTTCGTTGCTCCAGGGTTTCGCGACGAAGTCGCTCGCTCCGGCTTTGATCGCCTCGACCGCGACGGAAACTGCACCGTGCGCCGTGATGATAACGACGGCCGCGTCGGGATCGACTTCCATCACCTTGCCGAGGAAGTTGAGCCCTTCGCGGCCATCCGTCGCTCCGCGCTCGAAGTTCAGGTCGAGGAGGATGGCGTCGGGACTGCTTTTCTTGAGGAGCGGAAGGAGTTCCTTGGGTGAGCTGAGGGTCTCGATCCGTTCGAACATGTCGCGGAGCGCGAGCCGCGCGGCGAGGGCGATGTCGGGATCGTCGTCGACAACGACAGCAAGGCTGAACTGCGGGTCCACGCTACTTCTGTAGCGCTGCTGTCCGGTTCTGAACAGTGTTTCATTCAACTATAGCAGCGTGACGATTGGCACGGTGCTTGCAGCGATAGCGTCATGATCAATGCAACCATTCTGCTGCTGCTTGAGGGAAGAGCCGCTGGCCGGCGGTTCGGCGTGTCCGTTTCCGGACAATCACTGACCGGAGCCGGACAGTGAGCCTCGTCGAGCTTCGCCAGCCGAGCCATTCCGAAGCGGTCAGCGGGGGCGCGATGGACCGCGTCGTCGTCCGCAAGCGGATCGACAAGCGCATCCTGATCGGCGGCGCCGCCGCGGCGGTCCTCCTGCTCGTCCTGCTGTTCTTCTTCTTTGCGCCGCGCGGTGACTCGCTAAGCGTCGCTCGCGAGCGGCTGGCGATTTCCGCGGCTCAGTCCGGCACCTTCGACGACTTTCTGCCGCTGCGTGGCCGAGTGACTCCGCTGGTCACGGTCTATCTCGATGCGGTCGAAGGCGGGCGCGTAGACCAGAAGCTGGTCGAGGACGGCGCCCATGTTACGCAAGGGCAGCTGCTCGCCATCCTGTCGAACACCGAGCTGCAGCTGTCGACGCTCGAGAAGCAGGCCGAGGTCGAGCAGCAGCTCAACAACATGCGCAGCCAGGAACTCGCGCTCACGCAGACTCGCAACAACAATCTTCGCGACCTCAACCAGGCCGAGACCGACCTCGCCAAGGCGAAGCGCCAGTACGACCTCTACAAGCCGCTCGCCGACCGCGGGTTCGTTGCGCAGAAGGCGTACAAGGATGCCAAGGACGACATGGAATATCAGGCGAACCGCCTGCGCATCCTGAAGCAGAGTGTGGCCCAAGCCGAAGCGCTTCAGACCAGCCAATTGTCCCAGCTCCGCCTTGCCGCTTCGTCGCTCAACAGCAGCATGGGAATCGCGCGGAGCAACCTCAGCCAGCTCAGCATCCGGGCACCGGTGACGGGCGAGCTCAGCGGCTTCGATATCCAGCTCGGCCAATCGCTCCAGCAGGGCGAGCGGGTAGGGCAGATCGACAGCACGGGCAGCAACAAGCTGCAGGCAGACGTCGACGAATTCTACCTCGGCCGAGTGCACGTCGGTCAGACCGCGACGGCCGATGCCGACGGCAAGACCTACCGGCTGAAGGTCGCCAAGGTCTATCCGCAGGTTCGCAACGGCCAGTTCCAGATCGACCTGACCTTCGACGGGCCGGCTCCGGCCTCGGTCCAGCGCGGGCAGACGCTCCAGACCAAGCTGACGCTGGGCGACTCTACGAAGGCGCTGCTGATCCCCAACGGCGCCTTCTTCAACGATACGGGCGGCAACTGGGTGTTCGTGGTCGACAAGAGCGGCCGGGGCGCGACCCGCCGCCAGGTCCAGCTCGGCCGCAAGAATGCCGACTTCATCGAAGTGCTCGGCGGCCTGTCGCCCGGCGAGCAAGTGATCACCTCTTCGTACACCGGCCTGACCGACAAGGCCCACCTCACCTTCAGTTCCGGCGAGTAAGAAAGGAACACCCTCGTGCTGACCATGACTGGCCTCACCAAGAGCTATCGTACCGATACGATCGAAACCACGGCGCTCGATAACGTCGACCTAGACATCGCGGACGGCGAGTTCGTCGCGATCATGGGACCATCCGGCTGCGGCAAGTCGACTTTGCTCAACGTGATGGGCATGCTCGATAGCCCGACTGGCGGCTCCTACGTGTTCAACGGAAAGGAGGTTGCGGGGCTCAACGAGGCGCAGCTAGCCGAGACGCGCAAGAGCAACATCGGCTTCATTTTCCAGAGCTTCAACCTGGTCGACGAACTCACAGTCCGCGAGAACGTCGAGCTCGCGCTGCTCTATCACAATTACCAGGCGAACGACCGGAAGGCGCGGGTCGAACGCGTGCTCGACAAGGTCGGCATTGCGCACCGCGCGAAGCACCGCCCGACCCAGCTTTCCGGCGGTCAGCAGCAGCGCG
>DASVXN010000180.1:0-3044 GCA_036392635.1 Sphingomicrobium sp.
ACGGCAGCGTGCTCGGTCGAGCGAACGGGTTGGAGGCGGGCAGCGCCGCCGACGCAGCGGCAGCCTTGCGGGGTGCGGCCGCAAGGACCGGGGTTGCAAGCAGCGCGAGCGCCGAAGCGCCGAGGAGAATGTCGCGGATCATGATGTCCCTGGAGCTGTGAAGAGCAGTGTGGGCGCCTTTCAAGCGCCGGGCGACTTTCGCAAGGCTGAATATCAGCCGTTGGTCGAAAGGACCTCCAGCATGGCTTGACCATAGCGCTCCAGCTTCACCGCGCCGACACCCTGCACCTGGCCCAACTCGCTGAGGCTGCTTGGCTTGTGCGCGGCGATCTCGCGCAAGGTGGAATCGTGGAAGATGACGTAGGGTGGGACGCCGGCCTCGCTGGCGAGCCTCCGCCGAGCCTCGCGAAGCGCATCGAACAGCGGATCGGCAGGACCGTCGAAGCGCTCGCGCTTTGTGCGTCTGCGCGGCGGCGGAACGGCGATGCTCAGCTGCTGCTCACCCTTGAGGATCGGCCGGGCCCCTGGTCCGAAACTCAGTCCGCCATAAGCATCGGCGCGCAGCGCGTCGCGGGCGATCAAGGCCCGCGCTACGGGCCGGATCAGCGGCAGTTCATCGGCAGTAGCGATGCCGAACACCGACAGCCGGTCATGGCCGAAGCTACGCACCTTTTCGTTGTCGTTACCCGCAAGAACATCGGTGAGGTGGCCTACGCCGAAGCGCATCTCGGTCCGGAACGCTGCGGAGAGCAGCTTCCGCGCGACCTCCGTCACATCGATGGTTGCGGGCGGATCCAGGCAATTGTCGCAATTGCCGCAGCGTTCAGGGGGATCCTCGCCGAAGTAACGCAGCAGGATCGCGCGGCGGCAGGTCGGCGCCTCGACCAGGGCGGCGAGCGCATTCAGCCGCTCCCGCTCGGCTGGCCGCCGGTCCGCAGGCACTTCCTCTTCGATCCGCAAACGGGCGCGCGCAAAGTCCTCGGCGCCCCAGAACAGCCAGGCTTCCGCAGGGTCGCCGTCACGCCCGGCGCGGCCGGTCTCCTGGTAGTAAGCCTCGATGCTCTTCGGGATTGCCGAATGGGCAACGAGCCGCACGTCCGGCTTGTCGATGCCCATGCCGAAGGCGACGGTGGCCGAAATCACCATCTCCTCGGACTGGACGAAGGCCGCCTGGTTGCGCGCTCGCACCTGCGGCTCAAGACCGGCATGATACGGGACGGACGGCCGTCCATCCCGGCCGAGTGCTTCCGCCAGTTTCTCGGCTTTGTCCCGGCTCGGCGCATAGACGATCGCGGAGCCCGGCTGGCGTGCAAGAAGATCGCGCAGCTGCCTGCCGGTCTGCTCCCGCTGTACGATGTAGTAGCGAATGTTGGGGCGGTCGAAGCCGGAGACGATCAGGCCGTCATCGGGAATGCCGAGCTGAGTGAGGATATCGGCACGCGTGCGCTGGTCGGCCGTGGCTGTCAGCGCCAGGCGCGGGACACCGGAATTGTCCTCGAGCAGTGCCTTGAGCTGGCGATAGTCAGGCCGAAAATCGTGACCCCACTCGCTGACGCAATGCGCCTCGTCGATGGCAATGAGCGCAAGGTTCACACGACTGATCAGGCGCCTGAAGGCTTCGCCCGTTGCGCGCTCGGGAGCGACGTAGAGCAGGTCGAGCTCGCCGTTCCTGAGTCGCTGTATCGTCTGCTCGCGGTCGGCATCGGCCGAGGTCAGCGATGCCGCACGCAGGCCGATCGCGTCCGCGCTGCGGATCTGGTCGTGCATCAACGCGATCAGCGGCGAGATCACCAGCGCGGTGCCTTCGCGTGCAACCGCCGGCAGCTGATAACAAAGCGATTTGCCAGCGCCCGTCGGCATCACCGCAAGCGTGTGCCGGCCTTGCAGCACACGGCCGATCACCGTTTCCTGCACGCCGCGGAAGTGGTCGAAGCCGAAGACGCGTTTCAGAAGCTCGTGCGGGTCGGTCATCATACTCTTGGAACTTGCGACCCGAGCGCCGCGTGCGTGCGCCAGCCTTGCCGTCACTCGGCTGCTTGCGCAATCTCCTCGGCCATCTGCTCGGCCACCTGCCGCTGCCACAGCTCCGCGTAGAGCCCGCCCTTGTCGAGCAGCTCGTCATGCGTGCCGCGCTCGGCAACCCGTCCCTGGTCCAGCACCACGATCTGGTCGGCATCGACCACCGTCGACAGCCGGTGCGCGATCATGATCGTGGTGCGGCTTTGGGAAACCTCTTGGAGCGTCTCCTGGATCGCCTGCTCCGTGCGGCTGTCGAGCGCACTCGTCGCCTCGTCGAGCACAAGGATCGGCGGGTTCTTGAGCAGGGTGCGGGCGATCGCGACGCGCTGCTTTTCGCCGCCCGAGAGCTTCAGGCCGCGCTCGCCGACCATAGAGTCATACCCGTCCGGGAGCGCGGCAATGAACTGGTCGATGGCCGCCCCTCGCGCCGCGGATTCGATGTCTTCCTGTGAAGCGCCTTCCCGGCCGTAGCCGATGTTGTAGCCGATGGTGTCGTTGAACAGGACCGTGTCCTGAGGGACGATTCCGATGGCTGCGCGCAAGCTGCGCTGATTCACCTCCGCAATGTCCTGCCCGTCGATCAGAATGCGGCCGACCTGCGGATCGTAGAAGCGATAGAGCAGGCGCGCGATCGTCGACTTGCCGGCACCGGACGGTCCGACGATGGCGCAGCTGGTGCCCGCGGGAATGTCGATGTCGAGACCCTGCAGGATGTCGCGCCCGGCGTCGTAGCCGAACCGCACATGCTCGAAGCGGATGCTGCCGTTGGCAACGTGCAGCGCCGGCGCGCCGGACCTGTCGACCACCTCGGCGGGGGTATCGAGCAGGTTCCACATCGCTTCCATGTCGATGAGGCCCTGCCTGATGGAGCGATAGACCCAGCCAAGCATGTCGAGGGGACGGAAGAGTTGCAGCAGGAGGCCGTTGATCCACACGACGTCGCCCGGCGTGAAGCGGCCGCGGCTCCAGCCCCAGACGGTGAGAATCATCGCCCCGGCCATCATCAGGTTGGTGATCAGCGCCTG
>DASVXN010000181.1:0-6510 GCA_036392635.1 Sphingomicrobium sp.
ATTTCGACGGATTTCACCTCGGCCACCAAGCAGTGGTCGGGCGCGCGATCCAGCGCGGCTTCCACGAGCGCCGGCCGGTGATCGTGGCGACGTTCGATCCCCATCCTGTCCGCTACTTCAAGCCGGAGGTGCCGACGTTCCGGCTCACCTCCCTCAATCAGCGGCAACGATTATTCGCTCATGCCGGTGCCGATGCGATGCTGGTGTTCGAATTCGGCGCAGACCTCGCGGCGATGGACGCCGAGGAGTTCGTGGCGGCGGTGCTCGGCCGGCAGATCCGGGCCGCCGGCGTGGTCACGGGCGACGACTTCAGCTTCGGCAAGGGCCGGAGCGGGGATGCAGCCCTGCTCGCGCGCATCGGCGCAGAACACCGCATCGTCGCGGAAGCGGTCGCGCAGGTCGTGCTCGACGGAGAGCGGATCTCATCAGGACGCGTGCGCGAAGCGCTGGTCGCGGGCGACAGCGCCACGGCCACCCGGATGCTTAGCCGCGATTTCGCGATCGAAGGCGTGGTCCAGAGCGGCGATCGGCGGGGCCGTGAGCTTGGCTATCCGACGGCGAACATGGTGCTCGGCGATTATCTGCGGCCGCGCTACGGGATCTACGCGGTGCGCGTGACGCTCGGCGACGGCAGCGAGCATCCGGGTGTGGCAAGCCTTGGCGTGCGGCCGACGTTCGACCCGCCCGTCGAGTTGCTCGAGACGCATCTGCTGGACTTCGACGGCGACCTCTACAGCCAGAAGATCGAGGTCGCGCTGCATGCCTTCATCCGCGACGAAGCGAAGTTCGACAGCCTCGATGCGCTCGTCGCGCAGATGAAGGATGACGAGGCGCAGGCTCGCAGGCTTCTCGCTATCGCTTGAACCCAACGCTCGTTCGTCCTGGGCGAAGTGGAAGGGCGTTTGCGAGGACGGTCGGGCAGCGCCCTTCGACTACGCCCCTGCGGGGCTCCGCTCAGGACGACCGGTTATTGGTGTTGAGACCGCTCGGTCGGGACGAACGGGTTTGCATCGTGCCAAGCGCTCGCTAGAGCCGCCAGCCAAATGTCCGACGCTCCCGACAAGCCCGATTACCGTTCGACGGTCTTCCTTCCGCGCACCGACTTTCCGATGAAGGCGGGGCTGCCGCAAAAGGAGCCGGGGATTGCCGCGCGCTGGGAGAGCGAAGGCCTCTACCAGCAGATCCGCAAGTCTCGCGAAGGCCGGGAGAAGTTCATCTTCCACGATGGCCCGCCCTACGCCAATGGCAACATGCACATCGGCCATGCGCTGAACCACACGCTCAAGGACATGGTGGTGCGGACGCAGACCTTGCTCGGCAAGGACACGCCCTACGTGCCCGGATGGGACTGCCACGGCCTGCCGATCGAATGGGCGGTCGAGCAGGAATATCGCAAGAAGAAGCTCAGCAAGGACGAGGTCCCGCTCAAGGAGTTCCGCGCCGAATGCCGCGCCTATGCGCAGCACTGGGTCGACGTGCAGCGCGAGCAGCTGAAGCGGCTGGGGATCAGCGCGGACTGGGACAAGCCCTATCTGACGATGGCTTATTTCGCGGAAGCGACGATCGTCTCCGAACTGTTCAAGTTCGCCGAGACGGGCCAGCTGTATCGCGGCGCCAAGCCGGTGATGTGGTCGCCGGTCGAGAAGACCGCGTTGGCCGAGGCGGAGATCGAATATGAGGACATCGTCTCGACGCAGATCGACGTCGCGTTCGAGGTCGTCGAGAGTCCGATCCCCGAGCTGGTCGGCGCCCGCGCGGTAATTTGGACGACCACGCCGTGGACAATCCCGGTCAACCAGGGCGTCGCCTACAATCCTGACGTCGAATACGTCCTTCTGTCGGCCGAAGGGTTCCATGTCCTCGCAGCCGAGCCGCTCGTGGGCGCGCTCAAGGAGCGGACCGGGCTGGTTCACCTCCAGCCAGTCAAGCACATCAAGGGGTCGGAGCTCGCCGGCACGACCGTTCGGCACCCGATGCACGAGCTCGGCGGCTTTTTCGCCAAGCCGCGACCTCTTCTCGCAGGCGAGTTCGTCACCACCGACCAGGGCACGGGCCTCGTCCACATGGCGCCGGACCATGGCGAGGACGATTTCGAGCTCTGCCGCGCGCACGGCATCGACCCTGTATTCGCCGTCGATGCGAGCGGCCGCTATCGCGAGGATTGGGCCTGGCTCGGCGGCAATCCGCTGTCGGTTATCAATCCCAAGCTGAATGCACCGGATGGACCAATCAATTCGGACCTCCGCGAAGCCGGCGCCTTGCTCGCCGCCGGCGAGTTCCGGCATTCCTATCCCCACTCGTGGCGATCCAAGGCCAAGGTTATCTACCGCTGCACGCCGCAGTGGTTCATCGGCATGGACAAGCCGCTCACGCACCTCTCACCCGAGACGCGGGCCGAGCAACGCTGGGACAATGAGGGCGGGTCCGATCCGCTGAACGGCTCCGAAGCTGCGACCCTGCGGCAGCTCGCGATGAACGCCATCGCAAGCACGCGCTTCGTCCCGGAGAAGGGCCGCAATCGGCTCGGCTCGATGGTTGAGGGCCGGCCCGACTGGGTGATCAGCCGTCAGCGTGCGTGGGGCGTGCCGATCGCGCTGTTCGTCGAGCGCGCCACCGGCGAGCTGCTCGTCGACCTTGAGGTGAACCGTCGCATCGTCGACGCCATCCGCGAGAATGGGGTGGACGCGTGGTCGGAGGAGAATGCCGCGCAGTTCCTCGGCAACCGCAATCCCGACGATTACGAGATGGTCACCGACATTCTCGACGTCTGGTTCGACAGCGGCTGCACGCACGTGTTCACGCTGGAGAGCGGCCATTGGCCCGAGGAACAGTGGCCGGCGGACCTGTACCTCGAGGGCTCCGACCAGCATCGCGGCTGGTTCCAGTCGTCGCTGCTCGAGAGCTGCGGGACGCGCGGGCGGGCTCCGTACAACACGGTTCTGACCCACGGCTTCACCATGGACTCCAAGGGCATGAAGATGTCCAAGAGCCTCGGGAACACCGTCAATCCCATCGACCTGATGAAGGAATATGGGGCGGACATCCTGCGGCTGTGGGCGCTGTCGGTCGACTTCACCGAGGACCATCGCATCGGCAAGGAGATCCTCGCCGGCAGCGCGGACGCCTATCGCAAGCTCAGGAACACCTTCCGCTATCTGCTCGGCGCGCTCGACGGCTTCAGCGACGAGGAGCGGCTCGACGACGTGTCGGCCTATCCGGAGCTGGAGCGGTACATGCTCCACCTCACGGCGCAGCTAGACCAGAAGCTGCGCAATGCGGTCGATGACTTCGACTTCAACACCTACGTCCGCTCGCTGACGGACTTCTGCAACGAAGACCTCAGCGCCTTCTACTTCGATATCCGCAAGGACTGCCTCTACTGCGAGGCCCCAAGCTCGGAGAAGCGAAGAGCGTACCGGACAGTGCTCGACACCCTCTTCCACGCGCTCGTCCGCTGGCTTGCGCCGGTGCTGGTGTTCACGAGCGAAGAAGTGTGGGGCACACGCTATCCTGATGCGGGGTCGGTGCACCTGCTGGAATGGCCCGTGGTGCCTCAGGTCGATGCCGACGACAGTCGCTGGGCCGAGCTCCGCGAGCTCCGCCGCCAGGTCACCGAGCGCATCGAGCCGCTCCGGCGCGAGAAGATCGTGGGATCGAGCCTCGAGGCGGAAGTCTGGGTGCCGAACAACCAGGATGCGAACTTCCTGGCAGAGCTTTTCATCACTTCGGCAGTGCACGAGGGAGATTGGAAGGTCGCGAAGACGGACCAGCACAAATGCGGCCGCTGCTGGCGCCATCTTCCTGAGGTGGAGCAGGACGGTGAACTTTGTGACCGGTGCGATGAGGTGGTGAATGGCTAATCGTCGTGTCGGATTCGTCATCGCCCTGGTCGTGTTCGCGCTCGACCAGCTGGTGAAATGGTGGGTGACGGCCCCGCTCGGCATCGACCACGAGGGCGCGGTCAAATACCTGCTGCCATTCTTTCAGTTCACCTACACGGAGAACAACGGGATCTCGCTGGGCCTGCTCAACGCGACGACCGAGGTCGGGCGATGGATGCTGGTGGCGCTCACTTCGGCGATCGCGATCGGGGTGGCGTATTGGCTCGGGCGGGAGAAGAACCGCGTCGATCAGATCGCGCTCGGGATGGTGCTTGGCGGAGCGCTCGGCAACATTCTCGACCGCACCCGGCACGGTTATGTCGTCGACTTCGCCGACCTGCATTTTGGCGAGTGGCGGCCGTTTCTGATATTCAATGTCGGCGATGCCGCGATTAGCATTGCCGTCGTGATCTTGTTGCTGCGTGCGTTCCTCAGCCGTAAGGATGATGCAAAGGGCAGCGACCCCGAGGAGACTATCGAACATGCGTAAAGCCATCTTCGCCGTCGTGCTGGTCGCGGCCGCAGCCGTCAGCGCCTGTGCGCACCGTGGCGCCGGCCCGGACGAGTTCGCCGTTGCGCGCAACGCGCCGCTGATCATTCCGCCCGACTTCAATCTGGCGCCGCCCGTCGCGGGGACCGCTGGCCTGACGCCATCCGAAGCTCAGCAGCAGGCGATCGACACGTTGTTCGGCGGTCCCGCGCAGCGCACGCCGGGCGAGACCAGCCTGCTCGATGCCGCTGGCCGCAACGACGCGCAGCTCGGCATCCGCAGCCAGGTGTGGGACCCGGACACGCGAGTAGTCGACAAGGGCCGCCAGACACTGCAGATTTTGACGGCGGCAAATACCAGCACCAATATCGCGTCGGCCCAGCCGGGCCAGTAACCGGACCCAAGGGAGCGAAGCGCACAAGGATGGACGAAACCAATGTCCCGGCCCGGCTCGTCGAGATCGAATCGATGCTCGACCGCTCGCGCCGCCGTTTCGAGGAGGGCACGAAGCTCGTCGAGGAGGCTCACAAGATCCTCGCCGAGGTTCAGCAGGCTATCATCGGATCCCCGCGCAGCGTGTCGCCCGAGGACAGCGAGGAAGCCGCTTCCAAGCTGCTCGCGTCACTCAAGGCGACCGGCAGCGACATGCCCGAAAGTCTGTGCGGCGGCCGCCTGTCGGTCGACCAGGTCCAGCGCCTGATCCGTATCGACGGTCATCCGATCGGCATCACCGAAATGGAATATCGGGTGCTGGAGCTGCTCGCGTTCGCGCGCAACAATGTGGTGACGCGGCAGATGCTGCTGAAGCATCTTTATCGCCGCGCCGACGATCAGCCGCAGCCGAAGATCATCGACGTGTTCATCTCCAAGCTCCGCAAGAAGCTTCGCAATGCCAGCGGCGGCGCGGAGTTCATCGAGACGATCCCCCAGCGCGGCTGGATACTTCGCGACGTGGACGAGAAGAGCGGGGCTTAAGCGCCCGACGATTCATCCTTTGTTAGCCTCGTCCGGTTAGCCCGGATGGATGCTTCACCTGGTTGCCCAGCCGGAAACGGAAACCTCGGTCTACGCCGAGGCCGTCGCGCGGCTTTCAAGCGTTCGCCACGCCCTTCGGCTTGTCGACGGCGGCTTCGGCGCCGGACCTGAGAACGACTGCGACGGCGAGATCGCCGCTGCATGGCCGCTTGCCGACGAGGCGAAGCAGCGCTGGTTCGACCGCCGCTCCTCTTCGCTGGTGGCGACTGCTGCGGCCGGGATCGAGAGCCTGCTCTCGGAGCGTCAGCAGGGCCGCGAGCCGCACCGCGAGGCCAGCCGCACGCTCGTCGACGAGATCCGCCGCGAGCTGCGCGAGGTCGCCGGGATCGTCCTCGCCTAGGCGGGCCCGAGCACCTTCGGCGTCGCCGGATCGGCGCCCCACTCGCTCCAGCTGCCGTCATATAGACGCGTATCGTCGTTACCGAGCAGGTGCGCGGCGAAGATCAGGCTATTGGCCGTAACCCCCGACCCGCAGCTCGCGACGAACGGTCGCATCGGATCCACCCCCGCCTCGGCGAACAGCTGCCTTACCTCGTCGGGTGAGCGGAAGGTTCCGTCGTCCCGGTAGAGTGTCCCGAACGGGAGGTTGCGGGCCCCCGGTGCGTGCCCGGGTGCTACGCCCGGCCGCGGATCGCTCTCGGTGCCTTCGAAGCGCGGTTTGCCTCGAGCGTCGAGCCAAGGAATGGCGATCCGGCCCAGCAGCTGCTGCTTGTCGACGACTTCGTCGCGCTCGATCGCTTTGAACGTGGCATTGCGCGGCGGCGCTTCGCCGCTCTCCACTGGCAGCCGTTCGGCTGTCCACCGCTGGAAGCCCCCGTTGAGGATGGCCACCAGCTCCGCACCGAAGTGACGGAGCATGAACCAGCCGCGTGCCGCCGTGCGGGTCGGCGAATTGTCGTAGACGACGATCCGGTCCGAGCGGCTGACCCCGAGCCGCTCCATTGCCGCGCCGAACTCGGCAGCGCTGGGCAGCATGTGCGGTGCCGGGTGGCTGGTGTCGCTGACCTCGTCGATGTCGAGGAAGCGAGCGCCGGGGATGTGCGCCGCAACATATTCCTCGCGCGCCTTGCGGCCGCTCGCCGGCATGTGCCAGCTGGAGTCCAC
>DASVXN010000182.1:0-4675 GCA_036392635.1 Sphingomicrobium sp.
CCTGGTCGAGACGCTTGGCTCCGAGACCGCCGAACTCGACCTCGCCGTCACTCCGCCGGCAGTGATCATGATGGTCGGGCTTCAGGGCTCGGGTAAGACGACTACGACGGCCAAGCTCGCGAAGCGGCTGTCCGAACGTGAGCGCAAGCGGGTGCTGATGGCATCGCTCGACGTGGCTCGTCCGGCTGCGCAGGAGCAGCTGGCAGTGCTCGGACGCCAGACGAACGTCGACACTCTGCCGATCGTCGCCGGCCAGCAGCCGGTCGACATCGCCAAGCGCGCGCTGCAGTCGGCCAAGCTGCAGGGCTATGACGTCGTCCTGCTCGACACCGCGGGCCGTCTCCACGTTGACGACCAGCTGATGGGCGAGATGAAGGCGGTCGCGGCGGCGTCGAACCCGACCGAGACACTGCTCGTCGTCGACAGCCTCACCGGTCAGGATGCGGTGAACGTCGCCAAGGGTTTCGCAGGCGAGGTCGACCTCTCCGGCGTGATCCTCACGAGGATGGACGGCGATGCTCGTGGCGGCGCCGCGCTTTCCATGCGCGCGGTCACCGGCAAGCCGATCAAGTTCGCCGGCGTCGGCGAGGCGCTCGACAAACTCGAAGCCTTTCACCCGGATCGTGTTGCCGGCCGCATTCTCGGCATGGGCGACGTCGTCAGCCTGGTCGAACGCGCCGCAGAGACGATCCAGGTCGAGGAGGCCGAGAAGCTCGCGGCCAAGATGGCCAAGGGCAAGTTCGACCTCGATGACCTCTGGGCCCAGTTTCGGCAGATGCAGCGCATGGGCGGTCTTGGCGCGCTCGCCGGCATGATGCCGGGCCTCAAGGGCATGAAGGGGGCCATGGACCAGGCGGCCAACAACAAGGCGCTGGTCCACATGGAGGCGATGCTCTCGTCGATGACGGCGAAGGAGCGGGCCAAGCCCGAGCTGATCAATGCGAAGCGCAAGATCCGTATCGCGAAGGGCAGCGGCACGACCGTGCAGGAGATCAACAAGCTCCTGAAGATGCATCAGGAAATGTCGACCGCGATGAAGCGGCTCAAGAAGATGGGCGGCCTCGGCAAGCTGGCGGCGATGTTCAGCAAGGGCGGCCTTGAGGGTGCGCTGGGCGGAATTGCGCCTCCCGGTGCTCTGCCGGCGGGCGGTTTGCCCGGGCTCGGAGGAGGTGGCGGACTTCCCGGCCTCAACGGCGGTTCGCCGTTCAACCTGCCTCCAGGGTTTGACAAGTTTTCGAAGAAATAGAACGGATTACGAAAGGAACTTAGAATGGCAGTTGCAATTCGTCTGAGCCGCGGCGGCTCCAAGAAGCGCCCCTATTACCGGATCGTCGTGGCCGACAGCCGCAACGCCCGTGACGGCCGCTTCATCGAGAAGGTCGGCACCTACAACCCGCTGCTGGCGAAGGACTCGCCCGAGCGCGTGAAGCTCGACGCCGAGCGCATCCAGCATTGGCTGAGCAACGGCGCCCAGCCGTCGGACCGCGTGCTGCGCTTCCTCGACGCCGCTGGCATCCGCGAGCGCACCGCCCGCAACAACCCGAACAAGGGCAAGCCGGGCGAGAAGGCGACCGAGCGCGCCGAGGCGCGTGCGGCCCGCGAGGCCGAGCTGGCCGAAGCTGCAGCGACGGCCCAGGCCGAAGCCGCGACCGCTGAGGAGGCTCCGGCCGACAACCAGGGTGAGTCGACGGCTGAGCCGGCTGAGGGTGCGGATGATGTCTCGCCGCCGACGAGCGAGTCGCCGCAGGCTGCCGAAGCCGCCAGTGAGGGCGTCTCCGCGTCGGAGCCCGCTGAGGGCGCTGCCGAAGATACCCAGGCCTAATCATGAGCGAGGGCGGCGAGCGTCGGATTGCGCTCGCCGCCGTTGCCGGCGCGCATGGCGTCAAAGGCGAGGTGCGGCTGAAGTTGTTCAGCGACAACGCTGAGAGCCTGAGCGCGCACGACAAGCTCTATGTTGGCGGTGCCCAACGGCGCCTCCATTCCGTGAAACAGAGCGGCAAGACCGCGGTCGCCCGCTTCGAAGGAGTCGGAGATCGTTCGGCAGCAGAAGCGCTTCGCGGTTCGCTGGTGGAGGTCGAGCGGTCGGCGCTGCCGCCACTCGCGGAAGGCGAATATTACCACGCCGACCTCATCGGGCTCCCAGCTGTAGATGGTAACGGCAATCCGATCGGAACGGTCGTCGCCGTAGAGAACTACGGCGCGAGCGATCTGCTCGAGATCGAACTGCAGGACGGCAAGCGTTCCCTCATTCCCTTTAAAACGACAATCGCCGAACTCGAAGGTGACCGGGTGGTCCTCGACCCAGAATTCCTGGCCTAGGTTCCGTCCTCCGCTTCCACCAACTCCTGTGTGGGCTCCCGCCAGCGGGGCTCCTGCTGCGCAAGGTCGTTGCGGATCGTGGTTGCCGCCACACCGCCTTCGCCCATCGCGTGGCTGATCTGGTCGAGGCCGTGAACCACGTCACCCGCGGCATAGAGCCCGGGCACGCTGGAGCGTTGGTGATCGTCGCACAGGATGCACCCGTCGGGCGCCAGCTTTGCGCCCAGCATTTCCGCGAGCTGCGTATGCGTATCCGACCCTAGAGCCGGATAGATGCTGTCGAAGGTATAATGGCCCTCGGCTGTATCGACGGTGATGCAATTGTGGGCGATCGCGACCGCGTGCGCAGGGCCGTCGACGCAGTTGATCCCGGCGTCCTTGAGCGTTCGCTGGTCCTCCGGCTCGAGGTCCAACGCGGCGTCCGGTGCGATCAGGGTCACGTCGGCGGTGTAGCTGCGGATGAACACCGCTTCCGCGACGCCGTGACTGTCGCTTCCGATGACGCCGACTTTCTTGTCGGTGACTTCGTAGCCGTCGCAAATGGGGCAGTAGCGGACCAAGCCACGGGCGAGGGCATCCCAGTGAAGGTCCTCATCCATCGGCGGCCGGCGGTTGGTAACGCCCGTTGCGAGCAGCACGGTTCGCGCCCGCTCACAGCCCGAGCCCCACGTCGCGGTAAGGATGCCGGTCTCCTCGTCCTGCTCGAGTTTGGTGACCTGCTCCGTGATGATCTTCGCGCCATAGCGCTGCGCCTGCTCTCGCATGCGCTCGAGCAACTCCTTGCCGTTGATGCCGTCCGGAAACCCCGCATGATTGTGGGAGCAGGGGATCCACGAAGCCCGGCTCTTGCCCCCGTCGACAACAAGGATGTCGAGGTGGAATCGCGCAAGGTAGATGGCTGCGGTCAAGCCTGCAGGGCCGCCGCCGACGATGAGGCAATCAAGAATGGGCTCGTCCATGCGCAGCCCAATGGATTGTGATAGCGGCAGTTCCGCATGACCTTCCGCGCTTCCGTCCTGACGCTCTATCCCGACATGTTTCCGGGACCACTCGGCACCAGCCTCGCCGGCCGGGCGCTGGAGCAGGGAACGTGGAGCCTCGACGCCACGAACATCCGCGACTTCGCAACCGACAAGCATCGCAGCGTCGACGATACGCCGGCCGGCGGCGGCGCCGGGATGGTTCTGCGTCCAGACGTGCTCGCGGCCGCGATCGACAGCGTTGCGGATGGGCGGCCAATGCTCGCGCTGACACCTCGCGGTGCACCGCTCGGTCAGGAGCGCGTGCGGCAACTCGCGGCAGGCGAAGGGGTCATCCTGCTTTGCGGCCGTTTCGAGGGGTTCGACGAGAGAATATTTGACGCAAGGCAGCTCGAACCGGTGTCGATCGGCGACTATGTTCTGTCGGGCGGGGAGCTTGGCGCGATGGTGATCCTCGACGCTTGCGTAAGGCTGCTCCCCGGGGTAATGGGCGCGGCCTCCAGCGGTGAGGAGGAGAGCTTCGAAGCGGGGCTACTCGAATATCCGCATTATACCCGACCAGTGACATGGGAAGGGCGCACGATCCCCGAAGTGCTGCGGTCGGGGGATCATGCGAAGATCGCGGCGTGGCGACACGAACGTGCGGTCGAAGATACACGGCTAAGGCGGCCGGACCTGTTGGAGCGCCACGGGGGCGCATCCCAGGCACCGCCCTCTGGCGCGCGGCGACGAGATACGAAGGCATAAGAAGACATGAACCTGATCGAGACCCTTGAGCGCGAGGCCATTGAAGCGCTCACCGCCGACCGCAAGGTCCCCGAATTCCGCCCTGGTGACACGCTCCGCGTCGGCGTGAAGGTCATCGAAGGCGACCGCACCCGCGTCCAGGCGTTCGAAGGCGTCTGCATCGCTCGCGCCAACAAGGGCGTCGGCTCCAGCTTCACCGTCCGCAAGATCAGCTTCGGCGAAGGCGTCGAGCGTGTCTTCCCGCTCTATTCGCCGATCATCGACTCGATCCAGGTTGTGCGGCGCGGCGACGTCCGCCGCGCCAAGCTCTACTATCTGCGCGGCCGCACCGGTAAGGCCGCCCGCATTGCCGAGCGCCGCGACGTCCGTCGCGACGTCACTGGCGGGCAGGGCGCCGAGACCGAGCTGACTCGCGCCGAGAACGCACCGGAAGCCTAAGCTTCACGACAGCAGTTGCAGGAGGGAGCGTAGCCGCTACGAAGCGGCATGCGTTTCCTTCTTGCGACTGCGTTGCCGCTTCTCGTTGCCGCCGCTCCGCCAGCCGGAGTTCCCCAGAAGAAGCTGACCATCGAGCGGATCTTCGCGAGCCCGCCGATCTCCGGCGCGACTCCGCGCCTGCTCAAGCTCTC
>DASVXN010000183.1:0-4856 GCA_036392635.1 Sphingomicrobium sp.
GTCGCCCGCTTCCTGCCGGTGCCCGATCGGCGCGCAGAAGATGACCCCGTCCTTCGTGGCCACGGTCAGCAGCGTGATCTCGCTGTCGAATTGGATGAGCTCTTCGACGATCACCCTCGGTCGGTCGCCGCGCATGTTCGCGACGGCATAGTCCCACGCCGCGCCGACCTCGTCAGCGGTCTTCGCGGTCGTCTGGCCCTTCCCGGAACTCGACATCACCGGCTTGACGACGCACGGCAGCCCAACTTCCTGGGCTGCGGCAATTGCCTCCTCGCGTGTCTCGGCGAACCGGTAGTTCGACGTGACCAGGCCCAGCTCCTTCGCGGCGAAGTCGCGGATGCCGTCCCGGTTCATCGTCAGCTGCACGGCCTTAGCCGAGGGCGACACGCGCCAGCCTTCCTGCTCGAGCTGAGCGAGCGTCGCAGTGTCGATCGCTTCGATCTCCGGGACGATCACGTCCGGCCGATGCTTCTCGACCGCCGCGCGCAACGCGGCGCCGTCAAGCATCGGGAAAACCTCGAAATTGTCGGCGACCTGCATCGCGGGTGCATTCTCGTAGCGGTCGCAGGCGATCACCCGGCAGCCGAGCCGCTTGGCGGCAATCGCGAACTCGCGGCCGAGCTCGCCGGAGCCAAGCAGCATCAATGTGGCAAGGTACATGACCTGCGGATAGCGGGCGCCGATTTGCTCGGCTAGACCGCGGCGACAGGGGGAGGATGCGATGCGTTCATTGTTGCTCGTCACGGCTGCCGCGCTGCTTGTCGGAGCCGCTCCGGCGAAGAAGAAGCTGCTGACGCCGAGCGATGTCGTGGCAGGCGCGCCGGCCAGCGCCTGGAAGGCGATCGCTGCCGAGGACCTCATGGTCGTCGATCTGGCGAACGGCGGCAGGGTCGTCGTTCAGCTCGCGCCCGAGTTCGCGCCCGTGCACGTCGCGAACATCCGGGCACTCGCACGCAATGGCTATTGGAACGGCGCGACGGTTTACCGGGTGCAGGACAATTATGTCGCGCAATGGGGCTTGAACGAGAGTGACAAGCCGTGGCCGACGGGCGTGAACCCGAAGCCGCCGGCGGAATACTCGCGTCCGTTGGAAGGGCTGCGCATCACTCCGCTCGGGTCGCCCGACCCCTATGCTCCCGCAGCCGGTTTCGTTGATGGCTGGCCCGTCGCCTACAGCGCGAAGGCCGGCTGGGCGGACCTCGTCCACTGTTACGGCAGTGTGGGAGTGGGCCGCGACCTTTCTCCGGACACGGGCACCGGCGGCGAACTCTATGCCGTGATCGGCCACGGCCCGCGCCAGCTCGACCGCAACATTGCCGTCGTTGGCCGCGTCGTTGACGGCATCGACCGCTTTAGCACCCTGCCGAGGGGCACCGAGGCGCTCGGCTTCTACAAGGACAAGGCGCAATATGTGCCGATCGCGAGCATCCGTCTCGCGAGCGACCTGCCAGCCGGCGAACGGCCGTCATATGAGGCGATGGATACGAGCAGCGCCAGCTTCGCGCAGTATCTGAAGCTGCGCGCCAACCGGCACGACGACTTCTACATCCAGCCGGCAGGCGGCGTCGACCTGTGCAACGTTCAGGTGCCGGTGCGGAAGAAAGCCTGAGCGCCGCTTAGGCAGCCCAGGCGTGACTTTCGCCGTTCTTGTGCTGGATCGTCACCGGGCCGTTATGCGAGCGCATGCTGGCTTCGGCCAGCGGCAGCGCCGTGGCGCAGAACGCGCATTCCGCCGAGATGCGGCCGATGATCCAGTGCGTCCGGCCGCAGCCCGGGCAGTGATTGATCTCGTGCTCGCGATAAACCACATGGTAGCCCCGCTCATAAGGCTTCCAAGCGTCGCCGGTGGTGATCGGCATGGCTGTCCTTCCTTTCGTCGGCGGGCCTAACGACCGGTAGGGCCAAGCGGTTTCAGCGACTGATGCAGGTTTAATGCTGAAGCTGAGGAAGCTTAACGGTGAGCGGAGGCTCGCCGCGGACCAGCTGAAGCTAAGCCTTGAGGTCGTCCAGGGACAGCGGCTCGGCAAACTCCGCGCCGATCTTGTCGCCAACGGTCCACTTGACGACGGCGTTCGCGCGCTCGCGGCCGGGCAGCATGAGCCACACGCGTGAGCCAACCTCGAACTGGCCCTCGGCAACGGCCATGAAGCCGCTTTCCGAGATGTTGAGAACCTTGGCCTCGACGCCGCTGGCGCCAAGTTCGCGCATCTTGGCCTCCAGCTCGACAGGCAGGCGCGTGAAGCGGCGCCGCTCGTCGTTCTGGTCCTGTGCAATGCGCGCCTTGATCGTCACGAAACTCATCTCCATCCGCGGCGAATCCTAAGCCGCGAAGGACAGGCCGATGCGCCCGTCTCTGACCCAGCGCACTTGTGCCGTCACAAGGCCCCGGTCAAGGATTTGGAGCGGCAGCCGCTCACCAATGTTCGGAGTGTGTGGGAAAATCACCATCGCACCCGAAGACGAGACATTGACCAGCCGCACGACGTGCTTGCGTCCGCGAAATTCCAGGACAGCGGTGTTCGAAGCCGATGGGTACCGAGCCTCGCCCCGCTCGTCGATCGACCGCTTCTCGGTCCGCGGGATCATCGATCCGTCGAGAAAGAAGTTGGACGCCACTAAAATCGCCTCCCCACACCGGCGCCGCCACCCTTAGCCATGCGGGCTTAAGGATTGGTTTGCGACAAGGCGCCCGCCGCCGTTTCCTGCGCACTGTGTCGTCGAGGCGACTGGACTAGGAGTCGGCAAGGATTGTATGAAGTCGAGGGAAGTGGGGTTTTCGTTTCAAATGAAGAGGTTGGGCGCGATGACGAGGGGTAGTGGGCGTCTGCTCCAGGTGACTGCCGTTGCGGCGATCATGGCAAGTCCTGCGCTTGCCCAGAACCGGCCTGCGGGCGCCGGTCAGCCGGCCGCGGCGAACCAGCCGCGCACCTCCGCAGTGCCCGGAGCTCAGCAGAAGGCACAGCCTGCGCGTCCCGCGACCGGAGCGGCGCCGGACGCGCTCGCACCGACGAACCCCGACTTCAAGGCCGATCCGAACCAGACCGCGCAGCCCGCGCCTCCGGCTCCCCCGCCGCTTCCGCCCGTAATCTGGGACGTGGCCAGCGCGCAGGAGCTGCTCGCCTACATCCAGCAAATCGGCGTCGAGGGGCTGAACCCGGCCGATTACGACGCGGAAACGCTGGCAGCAGCGATCCAGACGGGAAACCCGGCGGTCATTTCTCCCATCGCCACCCAGCGCTTCAACCAGGTCTCTTCGGACCTCGCGCTCGGCCACATCAAGAAGCCGGCACGCGTCGACTGGTGGGTCGTCGACAAGGACCTCGACCCGCAGCGGCAGGACTCGCTGCTGCGCCTGGCGCTCGCCCAGCGCGGCCTCACCGCGGCGCTGAACGCTCTGCTGCCGACCCACCCGCAATATGCCGCGCTCAAGGTTGCGCTGGCGGCTGCAGGCGACGCGGCGACGCGCGACCGCATCCGCCTCAACATGGACCGGTGGCGCTGGCTGCCGCGCGACCTCGGCCAGAAATACATCATCGTGAACGTGCCGGGCTTCCATGCGACGCTCGTCGAGAACGGCGTCAACCGGTGGAAGCACCGCGCGATCGCCGGCAAGCTCTCGACACCGACGCCGCAGCTCAATGCGACCGCCACGGGCGTGATCCTCAATCCCTGGTGGGAAGTGCCGAAAAGCATTGAGCGTGAGGCCGCGGGCAAGAAGGGCTTCGTGCCGGTAAAGGGTCCGGACGGCGCCATCCAGCGCTGGCGCCAGCCGCCGGGGCCGACCAACGCGCTCGGGCAGATCAAGTTCGTGATGCCCAATTCGAAGGCGATCTACCTTCACGACACCAACGCCCGCAGTCGCTTCAACGACGCGACCCGCGCGCTGAGCCACGGTTGCGTGCGCACCGAGCACATTCTGGACCTGGCCGGCGAGCTGCTCGGCGACGACAATGGCGAATGGACGTCCGACAAGATCCAGGAGGCCCTCGCCAGCAAGAAGACCGTGCAGGCGAACTTCGTGAAGCCGCTTCCGGTCTACATCGTCTATTTCAGCTCGGCCGCGCTAAACGACGGGCGCATCGTCGACTACAGGGACCTGTACGGCCGCGATGCCAAGGCGATGGCCGCGCTCAAGATGAGGGACGGTGGCGCCAGTCTCGCCGTGCCGAAGGTGAAGCCGGAGGATGTTGCGGGTAGCCAGGCGCCCAAGGCAAAGCCAAAGGTCGCCCCAAAGCCGGCGGACCAGGTCGCAGCTCGCTGATCTGATCCTGAGGTCGGTTGCCCGCTTGCCGCAAGCCGGTAAGGGCGGGGCATGATTGAGCCCGAGCAGTGCCAGACCATGGCAGAAGTCCGCGCCGGGGTTGACGAGCTCGACCGCCGGATCGTCGCTCTGCTGTCGACCCGGTTCCGTTTCATGGATGCCGCAGCGCGGATCAAGCCGACCAGGGACAAGGTTCGGGACGAAGAGCGCAAGGCGGCGGTCCTCGACCATGTGCGGGCGGAAGCCAGAGCCGTAGGAGCTCCCGCCGAGGTGATCGTCACGGTCTATGATGCTCTGGTGGAAGCGTCGATCGGCTATGAGCTGGAGCGCTTCGACGCTCGCTGAGCCGGGCCGGGACCGTCGCTACATCGAAGAGTGCTTCGCCTTGCCCGCGCCCGTGCGTTCTGGGACCCTCGGGATCTTTTTCAGGGCCGGCGCCAGCAGCTGCTTGGCCCGGTAGAGATCATACTCGCTCTGCAGCTTCAGCCAGTACTGAGGCTTGGTCCCAGTCGCATAGCCGAGCCGGAGCGCCATGGCGGCGGTGATCGGCGCGTGGCCGTTGACGATGTGGCTGATGGTGACTGCCGATACGCCC
>DASVXN010000184.1:0-4876 GCA_036392635.1 Sphingomicrobium sp.
CGGCGCGGCACTATCAGCCGCCGCGAACCTCTTCCAACCCGAGTAACAGCGCATGACCATCACGATTTCGAGCTCGTTCGACGCCGGCAACATCCGCGTCGTGAAGCAGAGCGGCGCCGTGTTCGACCTTGAGATCGTCAAGGACCACATGAGCGACTTCTACCAGTGGTTCCACTTTCGCCTCGCGGGCGCCGCGGGGAAGGAAGTCACCTTGCGCATCACCAACTGCAAGGATTCGGCCTACCCGCACGGCTGGCCCGACTACAAGGGCGTGATGAGCCTGGACCGCGAGGAGTGGGTGCGGATCAGCGACACGACCTATGCCGACGGCGTCCTCACGATGAAGCTGACGCCGCCGCAGGACCTCGTCTGGATCGCCTATTTCGCGCCTTATTCGATGGAGCGGCACCACGACCTCGTCAGCCAGACGGCGACGATCCCCGGCGTCGAATATCGCTCGCTCGGCAAGAGCCTCGACGGCCAGGACATCGACTGCCTGACGATCGGCGAAGGCCCGCTCAACGTCTGGCTCTACGCCCGCCAGCATCCGGGTGAGAGCATGGCCGAATGGTGGATGGAAGGCGCGCTCGAAAAACTGACCGACCCCGACGACCCCGTGGCCCGCGTCCTGCGCAGCGAATGCACCTTCCATGTCGTGCCGAACATGAACCCGGACGGCTCGCGGCGCGGGCACCTGCGCACCAACGCCGTCGGCGTCAACCTCAACCGCGAGTGGCATGCGCCCAGCGCCGAGAAGAGCCCGGAAGTGCTGTGCGTCCGCAATGCGATGGACGAGGCGCCACCTCACTTCGCGATGGACGTGCACGGTGACGAGGCCATCCCGGCGAACTTCCTCGCGGGCTTCGAGGGCATCCCTTCGATCACGGACCGCCAGCAGCAGCTGTTCGAGCTATTCGGCGAGACGCTCGAGCGCCTGTCGCCCGACTTCCAGCGCCAGCAGGGCTACGAAATCCCGTTGCCCGGGCAGGCCAACATGTCGATGTCCACGACCCAGCTCGCCGAGCGCTACGGCTGCGTTTCGATGACGCTCGAGATGCCTTTCAAGGACAATTTCGACCTGCCGGACGAAGTCTATGGCTGGTCGCCCCAGCGCTCCAAGTACCTCGCTTATGCTTGCCTCGACGCGCTCCACGCCGTGCTTCCCCAGCTGAAGAAGGCGAAGGATCAGCGCACCAGGACCAGGCAGACCGAGGCCGCCGCCTGATGCCAACCCTCGTGTTGCTGCGGCACGGCCAGTCGCAGTGGAACCTCGAAAACCGGTTCACCGGCTGGTGGGACGTCGACCTCAGCGAGCAAGGCATTGCCGAAGCTCGCGGCGCCGGCCGGCTGATGTGCGACAAGGGTCTCAACTTCGACTGCTGTTTCACGAGCGTGCTGACGCGAGCCATCCGCACCCTGCACCTCGCGCTGCATGAGATGGACCAGCTGTGGTTGCCGGTTACCAAGGACTGGCACCTCAACGAGCGCCACTACGGCGGGCTCACCGGCCTCAACAAGCAGGAGATGATCGACAAGGTCGGGGCCGAGCAGGTCAAGGTCTGGCGCCGCTCCTTCGACATCCCGCCGCCGCCTCTGGAAAGCGGCAGCCAGTATGATGTGAGCGCCGACCGCCGCTATTCAGGCCTGGAGGTGCCCCAAACCGAGAGCCTCAAGGACACGATCGCCCGCGCCGTCCCCTATTACGAACGCGAGATCGCGCCCGCGCTCAAAGCGGGCAAGCGAGTGCTCGTCGCGGCGCACGGCAACTCGCTCCGGGGCATTATCAAATATCTGTCGAACATCGGCGACGACGAGATCGTCGGGCTCGAGATCCCGACCGGGAAGCCGATCGTCTACGACCTGCGCGAGGACCTCTCCGTCGAGCGCCGCTACTATCTGGATGAAGCCTAAAGTCGGACCTCGTTCGTCCTGAGCGAAGTCGAAAGGCGCGGCGTCACGGTCGTGCCAAGCGCCCTTTGACTTCGGCGCGTCGCGCCTACGCTCAGGACGGCGAGCCTTGGTTGATCTAAGCCGCGGCCTTGCGCCGGTACATTTCCTCGTCGGCCCGCGCCATGATCGCCTCGGGCGTATCCAGCGCATCGATCATGCCGACGCCGATCGCGACGCTGAGCGGCAGCGCCTCGCCGTCGTGCAGGAACTCGCAGCTGCAGATCTGGTCGATCAGGCGCGCCGCCGTCTCCTGGGCCGCGGCTTCGTCAGCGCATTCGAGCAGGATGCCGAACTCGTCGCCACCAATCCGGGCGACGACGTCGCTGTGGCGGACGCCCTTGGAAAGCAAGCTGGCGACCTCGATCAGGGCCTCGTCGCCCGCGCGATGTCCGAAGCTATCGTTGATGATTTTCAACCCATCGACATCGACGAACAGCATCGCCGCGTTCAGGCCGTAGCGGTCGACTCGCGCAATAAGCCGCTCGAGCTCCCGCATGAAGCCCCGCCGGTTCGGCAGGTTGATGAGCGAATCCTGATGCGCCAGCTGGTCGAGCTGCTCCACGCGCTCTTGCAGGCGCGCGACCTTCCCTCGCAGCTGGCTGATCTCCTGGATCAGCCGATCACGGTCTTCGACGTCCACGACGTCGGTCACTTGGTCAGACATTGCCCCGGAGCCTTTGCTCTTGCCTGTAACCTGTCCATACCCTGATTCTACTGCCCTGAAAACGCGGGATCGCCATTGCATGCGAGTCAGAACCGATTCGCAGGCGTAAAGCTCCGATTGCGTAGCCGGATTAGCACACCTAAACGACCCGCTTCCAACAACTGGATCAAGGCGGGACAATGACGGAGCCGCTCGTCGGCATCATCATGGGCAGCAGCTCCGACTGGGAGACGATGCGCCACGCCGCCGCGACCCTCGACGACCTTGGAATTCCGCACGAGCGCAGGATCGTGTCGGCGCACCGCACGCCCAAGCGCCTCTACGACTATGCGCAGTCCGCCAAGGAACGTGGGCTAAAGGTCGTGATTGCCGGTGCCGGGGGAGCCGCCCACCTCCCCGGCATGACGGCGTCGATGACCTCGCTTCCGGTGCTCGGCGTTCCAGTGGAAAGCCAGGCGCTCAAGGGCATGGATAGCCTTCTCTCGATCGTGCAGATGCCCGCAGGCGTGCCGGTGGGCACGCTCGCCATCGGCAGGGCGGGCGCCATCAACGCGGCGCTGCTCGCGGCTGCGATGCTCGCGAACGAGGACAAGGCACTCGCCGAGCGGCTCGACGCATGGCGCGAGGCGCAGACCGGATCGGTGGCCGAAGCGCCCGAATGATCGCTCCGGGTTCGACGATCGGCATCATCGGAGGTGGCCAGCTCGGCCGCATGCTCTCGGTCGCGGCGGCACAGCTTGGATACCGGACCCACATCTTCGATCCGCACGAGCGCCCCTGCGCCGCCGACGTCGCGGCCGAGTTCACGCGCGCGAAGTTCGACGATGCAGTCTCGCTGCGCCGCTTCGCCTCGCAGGTCGATGTCATCACCTATGAGTTCGAGAACCTGCCGGTCGAGCCGCTCCGCTGGCTTGAATCGAAATTGCGCCCCGGCACGGAGTCGCTCGCGATTGCGCAGGATCGTGCCACCGAGAAAGCCTTCATCGAGCGCTGCGGTGCCCGCGTTGCCCCTTGGCGCGAGGTCGACAGCCTCGCCGATGTGACCGGCGCCGTCCTGAAGGTCGGTCTCCCTCTGGTGCTGAAGACCCGCCGCTACGGCTATGACGGCAAGGGCCAGGCGTGGGTCCGCTCGCGCCGCGATGAGCAGGCGGGGTGGGAAGCGATCGGCCAGCAGCCGGCGGTTGCCGAAGCGGCGATCGACTTCATGGCCGAGTTCTCGGTCATCCTCGCCCGCTGGGACGATGGCCGCCACACCTTCTGGGACTCGCCGCGCAACGAGCATGGCGAGGGCATCCTCAGGCGCTCGACCGTGCCCTCCGGCGACATCATCGCGAAGCAGGTCGCCGAGGCCCGCGAGGCCGCCCTGCGGATCGCGGAGGCGCTCGGCCATGTCGGCGTCCTCACGGTCGAGTTCTTCGCGTCGCGCGACGGACCGATGGTCAACGAGATCGCGCCCCGCGTGCACAACAGCGGTCACTGGACGATCGAGGGCGCCGTCACGTCCCAGTTCGAGCAGCACATCCGCGCCATCTGCGACCTACCGCCTGGAGCGACGGACCTCGCCGGGAGCGGAGCCGTCATGGACAACCTCATCGGCGGCGACCTCGAGCGCTGGCCCGACCTCATCGGCGAGCCCGACCTGCACGTCCACATCTACGGCAAGGGCGAGGCTCGCCCGGGCCGCAAGATGGGCCATGTCACAAGGGTGATGCGCTAGCGCTTGCCGGGCCCGACGCCTTTAGTTCGCCCAGCGAAGCGCCTTGTACGTCAGGAAGAGACCGCCACCTTCGTCGCGCGGCGGACGGTACGCACCGATCGCGCCGGTGATCCTCGCCATGACGGCCGTCAGCTCCCAGCCGAGGGCATTGAGCTCGGCGCCGTCCACATAATCATGCGTAAGCTCGCAGATGCCATGCTCCTCCCCGAACTCGCGAACGAGTTCGGAGTCGGTCGTGCAGGCCGCTGGCCAGTGCGAGTTGCCCCAGGCCCATAGCCAATTGCCGGCATTCGCACTCGTCGAGCCGGCAAGCTGGATATCGGCGATGACCACGGGCCGACCCTCCGCAGAAAAGGTCAACGTGCCCTTTTCCAGGTCGTAGTCGTAGCGAGACCACTCTCCGAGGCGGAATTCCTCGCGCAGCGTCTCGTTCTTGTCCTGCAGCTCGTGAAAGGCCTCGTGCCGCCAGTCGGCGTACCAGTCCGGATGCTCCATTCGCTGGCTCAGGGCGCTTCCACCACCTCGATCGGCAGGCCAAGCTTCTC
>DASVXN010000185.1:0-4190 GCA_036392635.1 Sphingomicrobium sp.
GCAAAGTGTCGCAGCCGTTCATCAGGTCGGAGCTCGGCCGCGTGCCGAGCAGGCCGATCGCGCCGGTGACGAACGGCAGGTCGTCGGGCAAGGCGGTCTTGCCGAGCAGAGCCTTGGCGACGCCCGCACCGAGCTTGTCGGCTACCGCGACGACCTCATCCGTGGCATCGACGGCGCCAGCCCCGATCAGGATCGCGACCTTCTCACCGGCATTGAGCACCTCGGCGGCTCTCCGAAGATCAGCCTCGGCGGGGATGATGATCGGCCGCGAGTAGCCGGGGCCGGAACGCGTGAAGCCGTGCAGTCGCTTGGGCTCCTCGAACGCCCGCTCTTGAACGTCCTTGGGGATGATCACGACCGACGGGCCGCGCCGCGCAATCGCAAGCCGGATAGCGCGGTCGATGACGTGGGGCAGCTGCGCCGGCGTCGCGACCTCCTGCACATATTCGGCGACGTCGGAGAAGAGGCAGTCGAGGTTCAGCTCCTGCTGGTAGCTCCCGCCCCGCACCGTCGCCTCGGCCTGACCGCAGATGGCGAGGACCGGCATGTGGTCGAGCTTCGCATCGTAGAGCCCGGTCAGCAGGTGCGTGGCGCCGGGTCCACCCGTAGCGAGGCACACGCCCAACTCGCCGGAGAACTTCGCTTCGGCGACCGCCATGAACGCGGCCATCTCCTCGTGCCGCGGCTGGATGAAGTCGATCGTTCCGTCGCGCTGAAGCGCTCCGATGACTCCGTTGATGCCGTCCCCGGAATAGCCGTAGATCCGCCGGACGCCCCACTCTTTCAGTCGCTCGACGAAGAAATCGGCTGTCTTCATGGCGCACCTTGCTGCGAGTGGACGCCCGAACAACGCCACTGCTGGCGCGATGCTCCGTGAACTGTTTGCAAGGCGGGCGAGGCCCGGCTAGCTAAAGCCTTCAAGTGCCCCTGTGGCGGAATGGTAGACGCGCTCGACTCAAAATCGAGTTCCTAACCGGAGTGTCCGTTCGAGTCGGACCAGGGGCACCAGCTAGCGGAGCATCCGCACCCCCAGCGGGGTGCCCGACAGAATCGTTGTCGCCGCTAACTCCAATTCGCTAGCGGGCCGCGAGGGCGCGGACTATGCTCCCGGCATGGACGCGCGCACACGCAAGACCGGCGATGTCGAAGAGGCCGTTGCGGACGACGCGCGGAGCATCGCCGAGAGCATTACCGCGAAGCGCGATCGGCTGCTTGCGTCGCTCACGCTGATTGCCGGCATCGGGCTCATCGTCAGCCTGCCGTTCGCGCTGAGGGCAGGGGCCGAGTTCTTCATGCCGGTCACCGCCGCTCTGGTCGTCGCGATTGCGCTCGTGCCGCTCCTCGAATGGTTCGAGCGCCGCGGTATCCCCTCCAAGGCCTCGGCGGGTCTCTGCGTCGTTCTCTTCCTCTTGCTTGCACTATTCGCGATTGGCTCGATCCTCATCCCGGCGAGCAACTGGGTCTCGCAGGTGCCGACGAAGATCCCGCGGGTCCGCGCAGCGCTCGAGCCCGTCATCCAGCTGTACAAGCACCTCGACCGCTTCATCGACAAGACCGTGTCGCAGATCGCCATCACCCAGCAGGAGCATACCCGCACGGTGCAGGTGGAAACGCCGAACTCGGTTTCGAGCCTGCTGATCAGCTCCGCGCCGCACTTGCTGATCCAGCTCTTCTTCGCGCTGCTGGTGATCTTCTTCTTCCTCGCCGGCTGGACCGCGATGCGGAAGAAGACGATCGTCAGCCGCGGCAGCTTCGAAGGAGCGCTCACCACCGCTCGCGTGATCCAGCAAGTGGTGGACGCGACCTCGACCTACCTCGGCACCATCACCCTCATCAACGTCGGCCTCGGCGCCCTGACCGCCGGGGCGTTGTGGCTGCTCGGCATGCCGTCGCCGATCATGTGGGGCGGCATCGTCGCGGTCGCCAACTACATTCCCTACCTGGGCCCGATCGTCTGCGCGCTTCTGCTCTTCGTCGGCGCACTGATGACCTATCCGGATATCTGGCCTGCGCTCGCGCCCCCGGCGGCCTTCATCTGCTTCCATCTGATCGAAGCGAATTTCTTTACGCCGATGGTCGTGGGGCATCGACTGACGATCAGCCCGTTGTCCATCCTCGTCTCCTTGTCCTTCTGGGCTTGGGTCTGGGGTACGACCGGTGCGCTGCTCGCCGTTCCGCTGCTGATCATCATGAAGACGATCTTCTCCGCGGCGGGAACTCCGGACATCGCGGGCTTCCTGTTCGAGCATGGGACGTTGACCCACATCGGCGACCCCGATGAGGAAGAAGAGAACGAACGTCAGGAAATGCAGCCGGCGATGGTTGACACCTCACAAGCCCGCACCTAGGTGCCCGCTCACGCCAAAAACGCGGGTGTAGCTCAGTCGGTTAGAGCGCCGGCCTGTCACGCCGGAGGTCGCGGGTTCGAGCCCCGTCACTCGCGCCACATTCCATCTGGAATGAAGCTGGACTAGACCCCGATCAATGGTCGGGGACGGTTCCGCTTTTGATGCACTCGGCCTCGATCCGGACGCGGATTCCGCCGAGATCGAGCAAGCCTACCGGCGACTGATCAAACAACATCATCCCGATCGCGAAGGCGGAGACGCCCACCGCGCCGCCGAGATCAACCGCGCCTATCGTGAGCTTCGCGGGCTGCGGAACCTCAAGGACCCGCTGGAGCTGCACGAAGACTGGCCGTCGACTGCTGCCGGTGGCCGGGCCTGGCTGCTGGCGGCCCTGCTGCTGGCCGGAATTACGGCGCTGGTTCTATTCCGCGCCCAGTCGGTCGCATACTCCGCGCCCGAACAGGCGAGCCGATCTGCAGTTTTTCGTGATGCGGGCGGTGCGATGGCTCGCGACACAATGGATCAACCGCTTCATCTCAGCGCGATCGACGAAGCCGCGCAGCAGGCGCTGCGGCTGTTCCAATCGCGGGACGAGATGTCGCTCGCGAAGCTGAGCGCCGAATGCCACCGCCGTCTGCGCGGCGACCCGACCATGCTGCAGTTCGACCGCTGTGCCGCGTTCGACGATGCCGTCGTTCAGCTCGAGGACCGCGACCCGATGCGCGACCAAGGCCCGTTCTCCGAGATTGCCGTCACCGGCCGACTATGGAGTGGAGCGAGCGGCTTGTCGCAGGACTCCCTTGCCATTGACAGCAGGCTGGATCGGATCAGGACAAGAGTGAGACTGGCAGTGGCGCCACCGGTCCAGCTGCCGACGCTTAGCGCTGCCCCGTCGCCGCTGCCGACGAGGACGACGAGTCCGGAGCCGCAGCCGCAACCTTAGTGTCCGACCGGCCGAGCGGCTGCTGGTTCTGCGCCGTAGTCTCGCCCGACAAGGACCACTTCAGATTGTCGGACACGTCGAACTGCTTGGAATATTCCTGGTGCTCGACCTCTTCCGACGCCTTTCGGGCGGCGAGGTTGAACCGCACCGCCACGCGCTTGTCGCCACGCAGAGACGGCGCGAGTTTCAGTGGCTCGGCTCCAGGGATCTCCTCGATTGCCTTCGCGAGCTGTCCAGCCTGGCCATACATCGGCGTGATGTGCGGGACGGCAAGAGCCGCCAGCCGGAGGGAAGCTTCACTCGGCTCGCGTCCAGTATAGGTCTTGGCGAAGGCTTTGGGTTGTCCCCAGCCACCCGCCCAGCGGTAGAACAAATGCGCGCCGATGACGGCGTTCTTGGCCATCGTCGAAGCCCAGACGGGCACCACGTAATCGGCATGATAATGGGTCGCCCAGCCAACCGGCGCGTAGACCGAGCCGCTGAGCGCGGCTTCGGCTACCTGCGTCGCTTGCCGCCAGCCATCCCCGCCGGGCCGGCGCTCGAGCGAGTTGTCGCAGGTGAAGGTGAACTGGCACCCAGTGGGGCGGGTGGAACCCTGGTAGACGACGCCGCAAACCGTTCCGGGAAATGCCGGGTGCCGGACGCGGTTGAGCACGACCTGCGCAACGGCGCGCTGTCCGTCGGCATCCTGGTTCCCAGCCTCGTAGTAGACGGCACTGGCAAGGCAGGTCAGTGCCTGGCTCCGTGCGGCTGCATCGCCCTTGAACACGAAGGGAGCGGCGGCGGGGTTCGGCCCGCTCTGGAGAGGGATCGCCGCATTGAGCTTCACGGCTTGTTCCGGAGCGATCTGCCGCACCAGCATCGGAGGCGGAGCGGGTGGGGCAGCCGCGGGCGTACGC
>DASVXN010000186.1:0-4144 GCA_036392635.1 Sphingomicrobium sp.
GCCATTCGGGTGAATGGATAGCCTTGACCTTGAACAGCTCTCCCATCTGCTCTCGAGAGGTGAGGCGCTCCAGCGCAGATTGAATGTCCCCCGCCAGCTCGGGGTTCGCGCGCGACAGCGCCTGGGCGCGAGACTCTATGCCGAGACGGATGAGCCATTCGCCCTGTTCGACCAGCGGGCTCACTGCCGCTCCTGCGGCTCGCGCGGACCTGGCGACGGCTTCGAAATCGACGTGGCTGGTGATGTCCTGCTCGCCCGGGTCGGCAAGGACCGGCGTAAATCGATGCCGCTTCAGTGCCTGCAGCGTATCGCCCGGCGCTGACCGCTCGTGGCCGTAATCGATCACGAGCGCGACGCCGCCCTTTGCTGCAACGCAGCTGGCGATGGACGTCACGGCTTCATGGCGGACCGGAGACGTTTCGACGATCTCCCCATCCCGATCGAAGGCGAGACCGCCGGCTGCGACCGAAACCCGGCGCTCGATCCCGCCGACATGCTGCCGGATCGGGAGCGCGTCCAGGAACTCGTTGGCGACGAGCAGCAGCGGCCGTGCCGGCAGGTCGCCGATGCTGTCGTGCCAGTACGCGTTCGGTACCGCCTGCTGCTGCGCCTGGCGCAGCACCGGACTGGTTTCCACCAGATGCACTTCGCCGTTGAACCCCGCCGACCGCAGCAGCCTGAGCGCGTCGGCCGCGAGCGTACCCCTTCCCGGCCCGAGCTCTGCGTAGATGGCGTCCGCAGGCGAACCCGCTCGCTTCCAGCAATCCGCAAGCGCTGCCCCGACCAGCTCGCCGAACATCTGGCTGATTTCGGGCGCCGTCGTGAAATCGCCGCGCACGCCCAAAGGATCGCGGGTTGCATAATAGTAACTGTTGCACGCTTCCATGAAGGTCTCGACCGTGATCGGGCCCTCGGCAGCGATCCGCTCCCGAAGGGCCCGCTCCAGCGGAGTCACGCTACCGAGGCGGTGCCGACGGTCGGCTCCACCCGAACCCTGCGACCCGGCGCCGTGAGCATCAGGTAGAGCCCGCCGACAATCATCGGCAGCGACAGCCATTGGCCCATGTGCAGATGGGTCGCGGCGGTGAAGGCCTTGAGCTGCTGGTCCGGCTCGCGGATGAACTCGATGCCGAAGCGGAAGACGCCGTAGAAGAAGATGAAGGCGCCAACGAGCTTGCCGGGCTCGTAACGGGCCTTGGTCTTCCAGAACATGAAGGCGAGGATGGCGAAGAGCACGAACCCTTCGAGCACCGCCTCGTAGAGCTGACTGGGGTGCCGGGGCGGCCCGAGCATGGGCCCTAGCGGCGTCGCTTCCACGAAACGGACGGCCCAAGGCACCGTCGTCTGCGCTCCCCACAACTCCTGGTTCACGAAGTTCGCCAGGCGGCCGAAGCCGAGGCCGAACGGCACGCAGCACGCCACATAATCGTGGATGCGAAGCCAGTTCAGCTTCTCCTTGCGGGCGAAGTAGAGGATGCCGACCGAGGTGCCGATCACGCCGCCGTGGAACGACATGCCGCCGTCCCACAGCTTCAGGATCTCAATCGGGTGCTTCAGATACTCGCCGAGATTATAGAACAGCACATAGCCGAGCCGCCCGCCGAGGATGATGCCGAGCGCGGCGTAGAAGACGAGGTCGTCGGCGTGGCGCCGCGCCATCGGGGCGCCGGGCTGCTTGAGCAATTTCAGCAGGTACCAAAAGCCGATGAAGATGCCGGCCAGGTAAGCGAGGCTGTACCAGCGGAGGTCGAATGGGCCGATGTGCAGCGCCACTGGGGACAGGCCCAGGTCCGGAAAGGAAGTGAAGCGGCTATTGTCGACGGCTTGCAAGGGCTTCCCCATGGATGTTCAGCGCCTCATAAGGCGGGGACGCGCAAAGGCAAAGGAGCGCAGGGAGAGGATGCCTAACGAGCTTGACCGCCGCTTCGACGAGGAGCTGGCGCGGGTCGTCGGACCCGGCGGACGCCTTGTCATCGGCGAGGATGAGCTTGGGCGCGCGATCGTGACCAACTTTCCGGCGACGCTGCCGCTGTTCTTCAAAACGTTCTGCGCGTTGAATGGCGCCAACGAGGCCGTCGTTGCTGGAGACGAACGGCTGACCTTCGCCGACCTCGACCGCATCTCGGACCGGGTGGCGCAGGGGCTCATCGCGCGCGGCATCGGCAAGGGCGACCGGGTCGCGATCGCCATGCGCAACTGCCCGGCATGGATCGTCAGCTACATGGGCATCGCGAAGGCCGGAGCCGTGGCGACGCTGCTGAACGGATGGTGGGAGCCGTTCGAGATGGAGCATGCGGTCCATCTCAGCGAACCGCGGCTGATCATTGCCGACAGCGCGCGGGGAAAGCGCATCGCCGAGCGTTGCAGCCAGTTCGAGACCATCTCGCTTCCGATCAGCGAACCGATCGAGCAGGCGATGGCGCCATTGCTGACCGAGACGGATGGCGGCGGACCGCTGCCGGAGCTGTCCCCGGAGGACGATGCCACGATCCTGTTCACGTCAGGGTCGACCGGCGAAGCGAAGGGCGCGTTGTCGACCCATCGGGCGGTAACGACGGGCGTATATGCCTACTCGACCGGGTTGATCGTGCTGCTTGGCCTGCTCACCCAGGACGGGAAAGCGCCGGAAAGTCCCGCACGGACATTGCTGAGCGTGCCGCTGTTCCACGTCACGGGCGAAGTGCCCGTGATGCTGAACAGCTTCGTGATTGGCCGATGCATGGTGATCATGCCCAAGTGGGACGCGACCGAGGCGCTGCGGCTGATCGAGAAGGAGAAGATCACCTACTTCGTGGGCGTGCCCACGATGAGCCTCGAGCTCATGAACCATCCGGAGCGCGGCAAGTACGATCTCTCCTCGCTCAAGGACATCACGGCGGGCGGCGCACCGCGGCCGGTCAGCCATGTCGAGCGGCTGAAGAACGAATTCCCCGAAGCGCAGCCGGCGCTCGGCTACGGGCTCACCGAAACGAACGCGACGGGCTGCGCCAATTTCTGGAGCAGCTACGCGGCGAAGCCTGCGTCGACCGGCCGGTCGCAGAAGCCGCTGGTGGAGGTCTCCATCCTGGGCGCCGGCGACCGCGCACTAGCGCCGGGCGAAGTCGGCGAGATCGGCATTCGAACCGCGGCGAACATCAAGGGCTACTGGCGCAACCCCGAAGCGACGGCGGAGGCGCTGACCGCCGACGGCACCGTGCGGACCGGCGACGTGGGCTACCTCGATGAGGACGGCTATCTGTTCATCGTCGATCGGAAGAAAGAGATCATCATTCGCGGCGGAGAGAACATCTCCGCTGCGGAGGTCGAGGCGGAATGCTACGCCTGCCAGTCGGTCGCTGAGGCGGCCGTCTTCGGAGCGGCGGACGAACGGCTCGGCGAGGTTCCGGTCGCGGTGATCCACGTGAAGAACGGCGAGAAGCTGCACGAGGCCGAGTTGCGCGCGTTCCTCACGGGCAGGCTGGCGAAGTTCAAGATCCCCGAGCGCATCATCTTTTCATCCGAGCCGCTGCCGAGGCTTGGCACCGGCAAGATCGACCGGCGTGCCCTGAAGGCGCAATACGCCAGTTGAAGCTTGATCGACGGTCATTGCTGATTGGCGGAGGCGCCGGCGTTGGGCTGATCGTCGGCTACGCGCTGTGGCCGCGCGGCCTGAAGAGTGAGCTATCCACGCGGCCTGGCGAGCAGACCTTTGGCTCGTTCATCAAGATTGCGCGCGACGGGCGGGTCACCGTGGCCGTCCCTCAGGTCGAGACAGGACAGGGCATCTGGACCGGGCTGCCGCAGATCGTCGCCGATGAGCTTGGGGCCGCGTG
Source organism: Sphingomicrobium sp. (assembly GCA_036392635.1). Taxonomy (GTDB): domain Bacteria; phylum Pseudomonadota; class Alphaproteobacteria; order Sphingomonadales; family Sphingomonadaceae; genus Sphingomicrobium. The sequence goes on from DASVXN010000186.1 coordinate 3,813, forward strand.
GGAGTCCGTCGCCGTCGAACCCGCGCCGCTCGCCGACGTCTACGCCAACCCCGTGGCTAAAAAGCAAGACTGGCCGGACCGCATCCGGATCACCGCGAACTCGACCTCCGTCCGCGCATTCGAGAAGCCGCTGCGCGAGGCGGCGGCAGTCGCACGTGCAATGCTGGTCGGAGCGGCTGCCGACCGATGGAACGTTGACCCTGCCAGCTGCGAGACGGCCGACGGGCTGGTGATCGATGGCGTGAGAACCGTATCGTTCGGAGATCTCGCCGAAGAGGCCGCCAGCCGCAGCCCGCCGCATAATGCTGCGGTGCGTCCGCGCGATAAATCAC
>DASVXN010000187.1:0-1534 GCA_036392635.1 Sphingomicrobium sp.
AACTCGGCCGCAGCGGCGCTCGAGCATCTCGAGACCTATCTGCGCGGCGTCTTCGGTTTCATCGGCATCGAGCCTGAGTTCCTCGCCGCCGACGGGCTGAACTTCGGTCCCGAGCAGCGCGAGCAGTCGCTCAAGCAGGCGCTCGGCGAGACGGTTCGGCTCGCAGCCTAATCTCCCGGCGGCGCCATTGCCCCTCCGGCGCCGCCAGCAAGAGCCTCGATGCCGGCCGCTCGCTCCCTTGCGCCGGCATCGGGGCTCCAATCTTGTCAGCCACGTGACCTTCCAGGTTAACTTTCGCCAAGGTCTTCGCTACGAAGTCTCGCCATGGGGAACTCACGATGGCGACGGGCTGAGTGAGCAGCTCGGACGAAGATGTCCTGCAATTCATCGCCGCGAGCTTCCCCTCGGTGTGGGCGCTCGAACTGCTGCTCGCGCTGAAGCGTGAGCGTCGTGCATGGCCTCGCGCCGAACTCGTACAGTCCCTGCGGGCGAGCGATCTGGTGGTCGCCAACGCGCTCGAGGCGCTGGTCGCCGCCGGCCTTGCTTCAGTCGAGGAGCAGGGCGCCGTTTACCTCCCCGTAAGCACAGGCGTCGAAGAGTGCGTGGAGCGGGTGGAACAGCTCTACCGCGCCCGGCCGAACCTCGTCCGCCGGTCGATCGTCTCACCGGCAACGCGCAGCGCGACGGCGTTCGCAGACGCGTTCAAATTGCGCAGGGGCCAGCAAGATGACTGAGGGGTTCGCGACCACCGTCTATGTGCTCTGCTTCCTGACAAGCGCGGCTTGCGCATGGTTGCTTGGGCGAAGCTATCGCCTCGGGCGCACCCGGCTGCTGCTGTGGAGCAGCATCGCATTCGCATTGCTGGCGGCGAACAATCTCGCCTTGGTCCTCGATCTCGTTGTCTGGCGCACGAGCGTCGACTTGCGGCTGCTAAGGCTCGCACTGGCGCTGGCTGCTGTCGTGTCGCTGATCTGGGGCTTCATCTGGGAAGTCGAGGAGGAATGAAGGCATGACTCTGAACGACTTCCTTTCGGGCGCCGTCGCATTCGGATTCTTCGTGTGCGCGCTGTTCTTCCTGCGTTTCTGGCGCCGGACTCGCGACGAATTGTTCCTTGCCTTTGCCGCAGCCTTCGCGTTGCTCGGCACCGGGCAGACGGTGCTCGCGCTCGCGAACATCGCGAGTGAGGAGCGAGGCGCACTGTACCTCTTCCGGCTGACCGCCTTCGCGATCATCCTCATCGCCATCATCCGGAAGAACCGGAGCGCAAGCGCCTAGGAAGCGAACTTCCGTCAATCTTGACCGAACAGCAGGGGAAGCGCAGTGCCCTTCGGCGTCTCGCGCGCTCCGGTCCGCGCGTCTCCCGTATGCGTCCGCAGACCGCGGAAAGGGGGTACAGCATGCGCAAGCCTGCCCAGATCGTCGTCGCCGCAATCTCATTCTGGTCGGTCGTCGCCACGGCCCAACCTGCAGCGCAGCCGCCGGCCGCGAAGCCGCCCGCCGTGGCGCCGGCGGACGAAGCGACGAACTTCCTCA
>DASVXN010000188.1:0-7661 GCA_036392635.1 Sphingomicrobium sp.
TCGGGCGTGACGCGCACCGGATCGAGGATGTCTGGCAGTTCCTCTATCGAGGCGCCTACTGGCGGCGAGGACCGGTGACGATGTCGGCAATCGCCGCGGTCGACATGGCGCTGTGGGACATCAAGGGGAAGGTCGCCGGGCTGCCGCTCTACCAGCTCCTCGGCGGCGCTTCCCGCGAGAGCGTCATGGTCTATGGCCATGCCAACGGCACCTCGGTCGAGGAGACGGTCGAGCGCGCGGTCGAGTATAAAGAGCAGGGCTACAAGGCGATCCGCCTGCAGAGCGGCGTTCCCGGCCTCGCTTCCACCTATGGCGTGTCGAAGGACAAGTACTTCTACGAGCCGGCGGATGCGGACCTTCCGACCGAGAACCTCTGGTCGACCGAGAAGTACATGCGCGTCGTGCCGGAGCTGTTCGCCGCCGCGCGCGAGAAGCTCGGCTGGGACGTACACCTGCTCCACGACGTCCACCACCGGCTGACCCCGATCGAGGCTGCCCGGCTCGGCAAGGACCTCGAGCCTTATCGCCTCTTCTGGCTGGAAGACGCGGTCGTCGCTGATAACCAGGACAGCTTCCGTCTGGTCCGCCAGCACACGACCACGCCGCTCGCCGTCGGGGAGATCTTCAACAGCATCTGGGACGCCAAGCAGCTCATCCAGGAGCAGCTGATCGATTATATCCGGGCCACGGTCGTGCATGCTGGCGGCATCACGCACCTTCGCCGGATCGCTTCCTTCGCCGACATGTTCAACGTTCGCACTGGCTGCCACGGCGCCACCGACCTGTCGCCGATCACCATGGCGGCCGCATTGCATTTCGACCTCTCGGTCCCGAACTTCGGCGTGCAGGAGTATATGCGGCACACCGAAGAAACCGACGCCGTCTTTCCGCACGCCTACACGTTCGAGAATGGTACGATGCACCCTGGGGAAACGCCGGGCCTAGGCGTCGATATCGATGAGCGGCTCGCAGCAAGCTATGAGTACAAGCGCGCCTATCTTCCGGTGAACCGGCTGGAAGACGGATCGATGTTCAACTGGTGAGCGCGGCTCGGTCCCCGATGTAGGTCAACGGCAGCGGAACTGTTGATAGGCTCCGACGTTCTACCGCTTAGGCGGTAGCGGGAGGCAATGGGTTGCGGGCAAGCAGCAAGTCCTTGTGCGCGCTGGTTTTGATCTGCTCACCCGTTGGTGCGCAGCCCGTCAGGCGTAGCGCCGTGTTTCAACCAACGGCGCAATCGCTTTCTGCAGCTGTAGTCCGCGTCGCATCTCCCTTCGGCGTGGTGACCAGCACCTTCCGTACTGTTGAGCACAACCGCGCCGTCGGTGGAGTGCCCGACAGCTATCATCTGCTCGGTCAGGCGATCGACGTTGCGCGGCGTCCGGGGGTTACCCACGCCCGGATTGCGGCGGCTTTGTCCTCGGCGGGCTTCCAGCTGATCGAATCCCTCGACGAGGGAGACCACAGCCACTTCGCCTTTGGTTCGAAAGCGCAGCGGACAGTTCCTGCAGCGGCTGCGGCGCCGGTGCCCGTTCCGAAACCGCTTGTGGCGGCGGACGAGCACGGCACGCTACGTATCGATCTACCTCACCAGTAGGCATTTGCGGTCAGCGCGGCTCGATCTGGCCCGCGACCTCTTCTAGATCTCGCGGCATGCAATCAGCACTTGATCATCTGGACGTCGGCGGAAGGCGCATCGCGTATCGGTTGCGGGAGGGCGCCGGCCCGCAGCTGGTGTTCCTCCCCGGCTATGCCTCCGACATGGAGGGCGCCAAGGCGCTTGCACTGGATGAGTTCGCCGGGCGCCGCGGACTTGGCCTACTGCGGTTCGACTATTCCGGCACAGGGTCCAGCGGGGGCCGGTTCGAGGATGGAACACTCGATCTCTGGCTGGAGGAGGCGCTTGCTGCCATGGACCAGCTGACGAGTGGGCCGGTCATCCTCGTCGGCTCGTCGATGGGCGGTTGGCTCGCCCTTCACGTCGCGTTGCTTCGACCTGAACGGGTCCAATCCGTCGTTGGGATCGCCGTAGCGCCGGACTTCACGGAATGGGGCTTCACGCCCGCCGAGGTCGCGCAGCTGAACGATGGAGGCCGCCTCACCCGCAGCTTCTGGAAATCGGGGCAACGCATGCTCGTGCTTGAGAAGGAGATGGCGATCGACTGCCCGGTCCGGCTGATCCACGGTGAGAAGGACGAGGAAGTACCCCTCGAGATTGCGTTCCGAACGATGCGCGCGCTCCGTTCAGGCGATGTCCAGCTGAATGTGATTAAGGCCGGCGGGCACCGGCTGTCGCAGCCGCACGAGATCGACGCGATCCTCAGGACCGTCGCCCACTTGCTGGAGCCTCCCTCTTGATCCCACTATTCGTTGCCGCCGCCGTTGCTGCAGCTGCGCCGGCCCCCAAGGCACTGATCACCGGTCCTGCCGTCCGCGCGACCGCTGAGTGCCCAGACATCGTCACACCCGACGCGCTCGTTTGCCGTGCGCTTGCAGCGCAGAAGAGCGGTGACAGCAGGGCCGCCGCGCAAGGGTTCGAGGAAGCGGCCAAGGCCTCGTCGGACAAGGACCCGAAGACCGCCCGCATGTGGGCTGCCGCGGGCAACCTCTGGATCGCCGCAGGGCAGCCCACGAGCGCGGCAGCCGACCTCGATAAGGCATTGGCCTTGCCCGGGCTGGACGGCGCGCAGCGTGGTGAAGCCCTGCTCGACCGGGCGCGCGCGGCAGAATCGCAGAACGATCTCGCGACCGCGCGGGCGAAGCTCAACGAGGCCGCTGCGACGATCAGCGAGGACCCGTTCTACTGGTACTTCTCTGCCTCGCTCGCGATGCGGGAAGGCGACCGGATCACCGCACGAAGCGCGATCGGCCGCGCCCTGAAGCTCGCGCCGACGGACCCGGCCATCCTGTTCGAAGCAGGCCACGTGGCCGACTTCGCCGGCGATGAAGACCAGGCCCGCAACTATTGGCAGCAGGCCGCCGCAGGGGATCCCAATGGCCCGGTCGGCAAGGCAGCCGCACGCGCGATCGAGATGCTTGGCGTCACGCCGACGGTGAAGCCCGAGGCTGCTGCGGCTCCGAAGGCGCGCTAGCTCAGATCAGCAGCTTGCCGGATCGCGGGATGAAACCTGCGCGTTCGTCCACATATAATCGCCGCACCGACAACGGCTGCGATGAACATGGGCGAGCGAGCTCGAGATGAAATTCCTTCACAGTATGATCCGTGTGTCCGATCCGGACGCGACCGTGGCTTTTTTCCGGCTGATCGGCCTGGAGGAACGGCGGCGGATGGAGAATGAGGCCGGCCGCTACACGCTGATCTTCCTCGGGGTTCCGGGCGACGACGGCGGCGAAGTCGAGCTCACCTACAATTGGGGGGAGAGCGGCTATGCCGGCGGGCGCAACTTCGGTCACCTCGCCTATCAGGTCGACGATATCTACGAGACGTGCCAGCGGCTGATGGACAATGGCGTCACGATCAACCGCCCGCCTCGCGACGGCCGAATGGCTTTCGTGAGATCGCCCGACAACATCTCGGTCGAGCTTCTGCAGAAGGGTGCGGCGCTCGCTCCATCTGAGCCATGGTCATCGATGCCGAACACCGGCGAATGGTAGGTTGGCCGGACTGCCGCTTTCTTGATCTCGTAGACGGCGAACAGCCGACCGTCTCAGCGGCAGGCTCACTGGCGATCCCGAGCCGGCAAGCGTAGAAAGATCGCCATGGAGATCGTCGCGATCCCAGCCTTTAGCGACAATTACATCTGGCTTGTCCACGACGAGGCGAGCGGCGAGACCGCCGTCGTCGACCCCGGCGATGCCGCCCCTGTTCTCGCGGAAGCGGAACGGCGCGGATGGGGCATCACCCAGGTCTGGAACACGCATTGGCACCCCGATCACACGGGCGGCAACCTCGCCGTGAAGGCCGCGACCGGTGCGCGGGTGTCGGGTCCTGCGCGCGAGAACATCGCGGGCCGCGACGTCGCGCTCCGAGAGGGCGACGAGGTTCGTCTAGGCGATCACGCCGGCCGCGTGATCGAGGTGCCGGGCCACACGCTCGGTCACATCGCCCTGATCTTCGATGATGAGCGGGCCGCCTTCGTCGGCGACACCTTGTTCGCCATGGGCTGCGGCCGGTTGTTCGAAGGGACGCCGGAGCAGATGTACCGCTCGCTTAAACAGCTGACGCGCCTGCCGGACGACACTCGCCTCTACTGTGCACATGAGTACACGCTTTCCAACGCGCGCTTCGCGACGCATGCGGAGCCTGAGAACGCCGCCATAGCGAACCGTCTGATAGAGGTCGCTCGACGCCGCGAGGACGGACAGGTTACGGTTCCGACGACTGTCGCACAGGAACGTGAAACCAACCCCTTCGTTCGTGCCACCAACGTCGATGAGTTCGCCCGCCTCAGGAAGGACAAAGACAGCTTCCGTTCATAGCCGGAGGCGTTTTGAGGTCCTTGCGTGGGCGCAACGAGACTCGTCTGTGGAGGTCAAGATGCGTGGGATCTCTGTTCTTGTGGCTGGTGCGGTTCTCGCGTCCTGTACCGCCGTTCCCGAAGTTCCGACGCGTTCCGCTCAAGGCCAGCGAGACTATCAGCTCGCGCTTCTGGGGAAGGTTCCGCAGCCGCCGATCAGCTGCCTGCCGAGCTATCGCGCCGGTGACATGCGCACCATCGACGAGAGCACGATCCTGTTTCGCCAAGGCAGCAGCCGCGTCTGGGTTGCGCACATGCAGGGTCCCTGCACGGGCCTTGGCCGCGGCGGTTATGCGCTCGTGACGCATCAGTATGGCGGTCAGGGGCTATGCCGCGGGGACATCGCCCAGGTAGTCGACACACTGAACCGCATTCCGGTCGGAAGCTGCGTCTTCGGGGACTTTATTCCCTACGTGCGCCCGCGCGCCTAGCGGCCGTAAAGCGCGTTCAGCCGATCGCCGTAGGCCTTCGAGATCACATGGCGGCGGATCTTCATGGACGGGGTCAGCTGCTCGTTCTCAATCGTGAAGGCCTCATCCGCGACGACAAATCGGCGGACTTTCTCGATCACCGACAGATCGGCATTGACCCGGTCGACCGCACGCTGAAGCCGCGCATGCAAGTCGGTCGAGCCGGCAATCTCCGGATCGGGAACCAGTAGCGCCACCAGGTGCGGCCGGCGGTCGCCGTAGACCATCGCCTGGCCAATCTCGGGCTGCAGCGTCAGCATGCCCTCGATCCGCTGCGGCGACACATTGTCGCCCTTGTCGTTGACGATCAGGTCCTTCTTGCGGTCGGTGATGACGATCCGGCCCTTCTCGTCGAAGTGTCCGACGTCGCCGGTCGCCAGCCACCCGTCCTTGAGCACTCGCGCCGTCTCTTCCGGATTGCGCCAGTAGCCTTTCATGACGTTCTCACCGCGCACCAAGATCTCGCCATCCTCGGCCATGCGCACTTCGCAATTCTTCACCGGCGGCCCCACGCTTTCGAGGCGGATTCCAGCCTTGGGGCGATTGCAGCTGATAAGCGGTGCAGCCTCGGTCTGGCCGTACCCCTGGAGGAATGTGATTCCCAAGGACTCGAAGAAGACGCCCACCTCCGGATTCAGGGGAGCACCACCCGAGACCCAAGCCTTCTGGCGGCCGCCGAACCGCGCGCGGATCTTGCGCCTGAGCGTTAGCGCCAGCAGCGCGTCCATCGGCAGGTCCCACGGCTTCAGCGAACCATTGTACCGGTCGCTGCCGATCTTCAGCGCCCTGCCAAGCAGGTATTTCGACAGGCCACCTTGTGCTTCGACCGACTTCAGGATGCGCGCGCGCAGCAACTCGAACAGCCGCGGCACCACGACCATGATCGTCGGGTGCACCTCCTCGATGTTGGAGGCGAGCTTCTCGAGGCTCTCGGCATAATAGATCTGCGCACCGAGCGCGATCGGGAACATCTGCCCGCCCATGTGCTCATAGGCGTGGCTTGCCGGAAGGAACGACAGGAACACCTCGTCGTCCCAGCCGAAATCGGAGGAGATGATGTCCGTCGCGCCTTCGAGGTTGTGCAGGATCGCTCCGTGGTGCTGCTGCACTCCGCGCGGCGCACCCCCGGTGCCGCTGGTGTAAATGATGCACGCCAGGTCATCGCGCTGGATCGCCGCGATGTCGCGACTGAGCGCATCGACGTCGGCTTCCCGGCTGGCGAGGTCCGCCCACTGATGAGTGCTCACCCAATCGGGCGTCTGCCCCGACCGGAGCGGTTCCAGCGCGATGACGTGGTGGCACTCGGTGGAGGTCAGGACGGCCGGGATAAGGTTCTTGGCCAGCTTCTGGTTCGAAACGATCACCGCGCGCGCGTCCGAGTTGCCGAGAACGTGCGCATGATCGCGAACGGTGTTCGTCGTGTAGGTCGGCACGGTTACGCAGCCCGCCGCCATAATCGCGAGATCGGAGATGAGCCATTCGGGTCGGTTCTCGCTAACGAGGGCAACGCGGTCGCCGGGCTCGAGCCCGATGCGTTTCAGCGAAGCGGCGAGCGAAGCAACCATGGTCGCCGCCTCACGCCAGCTGATCGGCTTCCATGCACCCTGGCGCTTGGCCCAAAGGAACGGCTGGTCGGCTTTCTCGGCGGCTCGCGTGAGGAACAGCGAAACGAGATTATCGAAACGTTCGAGCTGCCGAGCCATCCAGTCCCTCTCCCCTTGGGCGCTGCTTTCTAGCGCAATGAAGTGACAGCGCCACTCCTGCTGGCTAGGCGCCGGCCATGCGTCTGATTCACAAGCTTGCTTCAGTTCTCGCCCTCGTCAGCATGGCAGCGACCGCGGCCCCGCCGCAGCGTCACGCGACCGTCGCGATTGCCGCAGCACAGCCCTTCGCCATCGCCGCGAATCCACTAGCCACGCGAGCTGGCCTGAACGTGCTCAAGCGCGGCGGCAGCGCCGTCGACGCGGCGATCGCCATGCAGGCGATGCTGTCGCTGGTCGAGCCGCAGAGCTCCAGCGTCGCGGGCGGCGCGTTCATGACCTACTTGGATGGGCGGACAGGCAAGATCACCATCTATGACGGCCGCGAGGTCGCGCCGGCTCAGGCGACCTCGACCATGTTCCTCGACAGCTCGGGCAAGCCCCTGCCTTTCGACACTGCCGTGCTGAGCGGCCGCGCGACAGGTGTGCCCGGCGTGCTGAAGATGCTGGACCTCGCGCATCGCGAGCATGGCAAGCTCCGCTGGGGCACCCTGTTCGGCGAGGCCGAGCGCACCGCCGACCAGGGCTTCATCGTCTCGCCCAGGCTGTCTCGCATGATCCACGCCGACTATGCCGAGAACCACGCGCCGGACGTCGTCCGCTACTTCTCGAAGCCTGACGGCACTTTGCTGAGTGCGGGAGACCGCCTCGTGAACAAGCCCTACGCCCGCTTCCTTCGGCGGCTCGCCACTCAAGGAACGGCCGCGCTTTATGGCGGATCCACCGGGGCGAAGATCGTGGCACGCACCCGAGCAGCGCCACTCGGCGGCACGATGACGATGGCCGACCTTGCCGGGTACCGGCCGGTGAAGCGCGAGGCGATCTGCGGCCCCTACCGAGTCTACACCGTCTGCGTGCCACCGCCGCCGGCGAGCGGCGTCGGCCTGCTCGAATTGTTGGCCCTCCTTCAGCACACCGACATCGCCGCTCGCGGCCCGAACGACGCGCAAGCC
>DASVXN010000189.1:0-4255 GCA_036392635.1 Sphingomicrobium sp.
CTCGACCGTGATTGGCCCGTAGGACGTGCGGATTAGGCGCGAGACCTGCAGGCCGAGGAACGCGAGCACGTTGCGAATCTCCCGGTTCTTGCCCTCGGTCAGGCTCATCTCGACCCAGCAATTGCTCCCCGTGCGGCGTTCGAGGTTGGCGTTGATCGACCCATAGTGGATGCCGTCGATGGTGACCCCGTCGGCGAGGTCCTCGAGCTGCTCCTGGGTGACCTGCCCATAGGCGCGAGCGCGATAGGTGCGCACGACCCCCGTCCTCGGCAGCTCCAGCTGCCGCTTGAGCTCGCCGTCGTTGGTCAGGAGCAGCAGGCCCTCGGTCATGAAGTCGAGGCGACCGACCGGCATCAGGCGCGGCAGACCGGCAGGCAGCCGGTCGTAGATCGTCGGCCGGCCCTTGGGGTCACGTGCCGCCGTGATGGTCCCCTGCGGCTTGTAGTAGCGGAACAGCCGCGTGGCCGCCGCAGGCTGGACGTCCTTTCCGTCGACGGTGACGCCGGCGAGCGTTTCGATGATGGTCGCGGGGGTGGTGAGCTTTTCACCGTTCAGGGCGATCCGTCCGTCGGCGATCATCCGCTCGACCTCGCGGCGCGACGCGACGCCGGCGCGCGCGAGCAGCTTGGCGATCCGCTGCGGGCCCTCGCTCGCTCCGCCCTTGTTGGCGGCCAATCGGCTCGCCTGTGGCGTTGCAGGCACAGGGCGGCGCTTGCCGGTCTGGCGGCGCGGCACCGGTTTGCCCTTCGTTCGTTGCGGTGGCGAAGTCATTTTCTGTCAGGACCGTGGATGCTGTTCGGGAAGCGTAAGCAGGTCGTCAAGCGGATCCTCATCGTCGAGGACGAGCCGCTAACGGCCTTCGACAACGAAAATATCCTCAGCGACGCAGGATACGAGATTGTCGCAACGGTCGACGGCATCGACGAAGCCATTGCCGCCCTCGAGGGCGAGGAGGTGCACCTGGTCCTCAGCGACCTCCGGCTGAAGGAGCAGCAGAGTGGAATCGAGCTTGCCGAGGCCGCCAAGCAGAAGGGCATCCCGACCCTGTTCGCGACCGGCCACGCTTACCCGGGCGCGTCCGGCATCGCCATCGGCTGCCTGTCCAAGCCCTACACCGAGCGCCAGCTCATGAAGGCGATCGAGTGCGTCGACCGGCACTTGCAGGGCGAGAAGGTCAAGCCGCCACGCGGGCTCGAACTGTTCGTCGCCGTGGACGAGGCGGACTGACGCACCCTGTTCATCGCGGGGCTAGGCAGGGCGTGAAACCTGTCTAAGCATTGAAGCGGGTACCAAGCGGAGGGGAACGGATGGCAGGCCAGCGCCCGAAGGGCTGGAAGCTGCTCAAGGCAGCGCTGCAGACGCGTAAATCGTCGACGATGCTGGCGTTCGGATTTTCGTCCGGGCTGCCCTATGCGCTGCTGATCGGAACGCTGAACGCCTGGCTCGGCGAAGCGAAGATCAATCTCGCGACCATCGGTGTGCTGTCGTGGATCGGCCTCTCCTACAGCTTCAAGTTCCTGTGGTCGCCGGTCGTCGACCGAATGAAGCTTCCGGGCCTTGAGAGGATCGGGCGTCGCAAAAGCTGGATCCTGCTCTGCCAGACGGTGATGATCCTCGGCTTCGCAGGGTTGGCCGCGACGAACCCGGCCGTGAACATCGGGACTTTCGCTATTTTCGCGGTGATCACGGCGCTGGCGTCGGCGACGCAGGACGTGGCGATTGATGCATGGCGGATCGACGTCGCCGACGAGCAGACGCCCGTCGAATTGCTATCGGCCATCTACCAGTTCGGCTACCGCATCGCCTCGATCGTCGGCGGCGCGATCGCGCTGGTCCTCGCCGCTCGGATGAGCTGGTCGCTCGTCTACCTGCTGATGGCGGGACTTGTGGGCGTGGTGGCGCTCATTGCACTGCGAGCGCCCGATACCCCTCGGCCGGACGCGGACCGGCTGCACCGCGAATTGTCGGAGCCGGGCGCGATCGAGCCGCGCACCCGCATGGCAGCGCTTGCAATCGTCGGCCTCGCCTGGGGCTGGGCGATCTTCAACATCGGGCGCTTCATGATCTCGATGCTGACCACGGCGCCGGGTACGAAGCAGCCGTCGGTGTCGGACTTTACCAAGGCCTACGGGCCGTGGATCATCTTCGCGACCGTCATCGTGCCGCTGATCATCGCCGCGCTGCTCAACTGGATGAAGGAGCGGGGCCGGCACGTGCTGAAGGCGGACGACAATACGCACACGCCTGCACGCAACATCCTCAATCACCTCTATGTCGCGCTGGTGGCGCCGCTCGGCGAGCTTGCCGGCCGGCTTCGCTGGGGCGTGCTGATCGTGATGGGCCTGATCCTGACCTACGCGCTCTGCTACAATATCTGGTCGAGCTTCGCCTTCCCCTTCTACCTCGACTACCTCCACTATTCGAAGGACGAGGTCGCGTTCGCCTCCAAGGTGTTCGGCATCATCATGACGATGATCGGCATCGCGCTGGGCGGATATCTGTTCGCACGGATCGGCCGACTGCCGACGGTGCTGATCGGCGCCATCCTGCCGGTGTTCGGCAACTTCGTTTACGCGGACCTCGCCGAGGGCGGCCGCTATCTGGACGCGGTCGCGGGAACGGTCGGGCTGACCCAGCTCTTCGGCCTGTTCGGGTTCGACGAGCGGATGGTCCGGCTGCTGCTCGCCATCTCGATGGAGAATATCTCGACCGGCATCGCCGGCGCAGCCTTCGTCGCCTACCTGTCGGGCATCGTCAGCAAGCGGTTCACGGCGGTGCAATATGCTCTGCTCTCGTCGCTGACCTTCCTGATCGGCTCACTCGGCCGCGGCATCGCAGGTGAGGCGTTCGACACCTACGGCTATGCGACAGTGTTCCGCTGGACGGCTGCCGCTGGCGCTTTCGCCGTGCTGTTCGTGATCCTCGAATGGATGCGCGTGGCTGCGGAAGGGCGTCGCGCGGAAGCGGACACGGCGGCCAAGGTCGACGAACCGGCCCGCGCCTAGGCGGGTACCTGGTCGTTCGCGGCGAGCACCGCGCCGGCGAGGTAGAGCGAGCCGAAGATCAGGGTGCGTGCGGTCGTCGGGACCGACTTGAGGGCCTGTTCGACGTCCTCATGCGCTTCCGCCCTCAGGCCGAGCCCGGACGCGATCTCGGCGAGATCGTCCGGCGAGAAGCTGCTGTGATCCGGGATCGGCACCATGTGCACCGTCTCCGCGATCTCCTTGAACGGCTCGAGCATGCCGGCCGGGTCCTTCGTCGTCAGGCTGGCGAAGACGAGGTGGAGCGGCCTGCCGTCGGTGAACGCGTGCTTCGCCCATGTCGCGATCTGTCGCGAGGCGGACGGGTTGTGGCCGCCGTCCAGCCACACGTCGCGGTCGCCGACCAGCGGACCGGCGGCGAGATGCTGGAGGCGCGCGGGCCAGTCCGCCCAGCCCATCGCTGCACCGAGCGCTGAGGGCGGCACGCGCAGCACCTTCTGGTGGCGAAGCATCGCCACCGCGAGCGCCGCGTTCATGCTCTGGTGACGGCCGGGCAGGCGGGGCAGGGGCAGGTCCAGCTCGCCCTGCTCGTCGCGATAGTGGAGCCGTCCCTGACGAACGATGGCGTCCCAGACGCCGCCTCGCGCGAATAGCGGAGCTCCGCGATCGTGAGCGACCTCAGCGACGCGGTTGCCGACTTCAGGCGGGTAGAGCTGCGTGACTAGGGGAACGCCGGCCTTCGCGATCGCCGCCTTCTCGCCGGCGATGTCGGTCAGGCCGTGGCCGAGGAACTGCTGGTGGTCGAGGGCAAGGTTAGCGATGCCGGTGAGCAAAGGTTGCTCGATGACATTCGTTGCATCGAGTCTACCGCCGAGCCCGACCTCGAGGATGCAGGCGTCCGCCGGCGCGCGGGAGAAGGCGACCAGCGCGACGGCGGTGGCAACCTCGAAGAAGCTCGGCTCGCTCGCCCCTCCGGCGCTCAGGACTTCGCTCAGCAACTCCGAGAGCGTCTCGTCATCGACCAGCTTGCCGGCAATGCGGATGCGCTCGTTGAAGCGGACGAGGTGCGGACTGGTGAAGACATGGACCTTGTGACCGCTGGCTTCGAGCGCCGCGCGGAGGAAGGCGACAGTCGAACCTTTGCCGTTGGTGCCTGCAACGTGGAAGACGGGTGGGAGCCGATCCTGGGGTCGTCCAAGCGCTTCCAGGACTGCACTAATCCGCTCGAGGCCGAGCCGGTCGCCGGCCGGCGAAAGCTTCGCCAGCCGGTCGAG
>DASVXN010000190.1:0-3823 GCA_036392635.1 Sphingomicrobium sp.
CGCCTTCTCCGCCTCCACTCCGAGGCCGTAGGTGAGCCAAGAGCCGAGGGAGATTTCGGAAACTTCGAGGTCGCTGTCGCCGAGCTTGCGGGTCTTCATCGGGCTCCTCCTTGGAGAAATCGGGTTTCGCGCAGGCCCAACGCGACAATGACCGCAGGGACCCAGATGCAGAAGATTTCGGTGGTGGCGATCCGCGCAGCTCGCGCCACGAACCGGCCGGTCGCAAGCGGCGACACCTGGATCGGCCGCCAGTCGAAGAAGAAGCGCTTGTCAGTCGCAGGCCAAAGTAGAGCGATGCCGTGCCCCCCGTTCGTCAGCATGTCGAGCAGGCCGTGCGAAGCGGCCGCCGCCGCGACGAAGCCAAAGGCCACCGCCGACGGAGCGATCCTCCTCAACACCATCGCTGCGATCAGCCCCAAGGCGAGCGCGAAACCGATGGAATGGCTGAAGCCGCGGTGGGCCCAGGCGCTGTCGTAGGTTGCGCCGAAGCGGAAGAAGATGACATCGGCGTCGGGCAGCATCGATGCCAGCACGCCGGCTGCCAGCAGGGGTCGCGGAATCGTCCGGCTACCCAGGCCGTAACCGATCGCCAGTGGCACCGCCGCATGCGAGATGATCGTCGGCATAGTCGTGAGCCCACTAATCGACACCCGCGACAGCCGCGAGTCTACAGCCGTGGGAACGCGCTCATCCCGAGCGGAGTTTGCCGCCCATGCTGCGTCCCTGGCCGGTTCTGCTCTTCCTGCCACTCGCCGCCTGCGGGCTGCCGAACGATCCGGACGGCACCAGCAAGCGCATCGTCTCAAGTCACGAGCTTCGCGTCGGCGTGACCGACAATGCGCCCTGGGCGAATGCCCGCGCCGGCAAGCCGCACGGCGTCGAGCCGGACTTGGTACGTGCGTTCGCCGCGACGCTCGGGGCGCGGGTCGTCTGGAGTTACGGTAGCGAGGCGAAGCTCGCTGAAGCCCTCAAGAGCCACGAGCTCGATCTCGCCATTGGCGGCTTCGAGGCGAAAACGCCGTGGAAGTCGCTCGCCGGAGTCAGCCAGCCCTTCGCGAAAACACCAGACAAGAAGAAGCACGTCATGCTTGCGCCTCCGGGCGAAAACGGGCTCATCCTCACACTCGACAAGTTCCTGACGGAGCATCTGCTGGCACCCAAAGGCGCGAGCGCGTGAGGGGCATTCCGAGGAGACCCGGGGCCGAACAGGCGCTCCGGAAGGCGCATCGGCTGGCCTGGCTGAGCATCGCCTACATCCTCTCGACGATCGCCATGCTGTTCTTCGTCATGAGCGGCAGCCAGGCGTTGAAGACCGAGATGTCGGGCGAGATCCTGAGCCTTATCCCCCCGACCTTGTTCCTGGTGGGCGACAGGGTCGGCCGGCGTCCGCCGAACCGCCGCTATCCGTTCGGCTACGAGCGCGCGGTCAGCGCGGGCTACATCGGTGCGGCAACCGCCCTGCTCCTCGTCGGAATGTACCTGTTCTTCGACGGAGGCATGAAGCTCGTCGCTCGCGAGCACCCGACGATCGGCGGTTTTCCGCTATTCGGACATGTCATCTGGACCGGCTGGCTCGGCATCGCGGTGCTGCTCTGGAGCGGCGTCCCTGCCCACTTTATCGGCAAGGCGAAGCGGCAACTCGCCGAGGTGCTGCACGACAAGACGCTGGCAGCCGACGCGGAGATCAACCAGGCGGACTGGCAGAGCGCGGCTGCCGCGATCTTCGGCCTCGTCGGCGTATCTCTCGGTCTGTGGTGGGCCGACGCGGCGGCGGCCGTGCTGATCTCGATCGAGATCATGCGGAGCGGCTGGACGGAGCTGAAGACAGCGCTTGGCGACGTGATGGACCGCCGTCCGCTCACGATCGATCAGAAGGAGGACGATCCCGTGGCTGATCGCGTCGACGAGTTCCTCCGCGGTCAGCCGTGGGTCCAGGATGTGATCGTCCGCGTCCGTGAGCGCGGCCGGGAATTCACGGCCGAGGCCCACGTCGTTCCGATGTCAGAGGAGGTCTCGGTCGAGCTTCTCTCGAAGACCGGCGAACTCGCGTGCAAGCTCGACCCCCGCCTGTCGGATGTGACGATCGCAGCGGTCAAGCAGATGCCCAAGGATGTCGCTCGCGCGCGGCACTCGGAGGACGCCTGAACGGTCAGGCGAGCTTCGCTGCCTCGTAGCGAGGGTTGATGAGGTGCACGACGGCAAGAGCCACAAGGTAGGCCAACCCCGCAATCACGAAGATCGGCGTGTAGCTGCCGAACTGCTCGAGCACCCACCCCGCATATTTTGCCATCAGCATCCCGCCCGCTGCACCGGCAAAGCCGCCGAGACCGACGACCGAGCCCACCGCCCACCGCGGGAACAGATCGGCTGGCATCGAGAAGAGATTGGCCGAGAAGCCCTGATGTCCCGCGCAGGCGAGGCCAATCAGGAGCACCGCGATCCACACGTTGGGAGCCGCCACCGAAAAGGTAACGGGAACGACGATGATTGCACAGGCGAGCATAGCCAGCTTTCTCGCCCTGCCGACCAGCACTCCACGCCCAAGCAACCGCGAGCTGTACCAGCCT
Source organism: Sphingomicrobium sp. (assembly GCA_036392635.1). GTDB lineage: Bacteria > Pseudomonadota > Alphaproteobacteria > Sphingomonadales > Sphingomonadaceae > Sphingomicrobium. The sequence goes on from DASVXN010000190.1 coordinate 2,568, forward strand.
CCGACAATCGATCCGACATCCGCGAGCAGATAGACCGCCACGAGCGGCGGACCGAAGCTCTTGAGGTCGAGTCCGTATCTCTTGTGAAAGAAGTCCGGCAGCCAGAAGAGGAACGTCCACCAGATCGGATCGATGAGGAAGCGGCCGCTCATATAGGCCCAGGCCTGCCGCGTCGCGAGCAGCCGCCGCCACGGCACTGGCCGTTGCTGATCGACCGGATCGGACTCGATGTATGCCAACTCCGCCGGGTTGATCTTCGGATGCTCGCGCGGGCGGCGGTACAGGACGAGCCAGGCGACCAGCCACACGATGTTGATCAGCCCGGTGATGACGAAGGCGCCGCGCCAGCCGAGTGCCAGCGCGATCAGCGGCACGATCAGCGGGGTGATGATGGCACCGAGGTTCGCGCCCGCGTTGAAGAAGCCGATCGCCAGCGCTCGCTCGCGCCGCGGAAACCATTCGCTCGTCGCTGCCAGCGCGGCGGGATAGGTGCCGGACTCGCCGAGCGCGAGAACGATGCGCGCGATCGCGAAGCCACGCGTCGAGGTGAACAAGGCGTGCGCCATGTGCGCCGCAGTCCAGACACCCATGGCGAGCAAGTAACCGGCTTTGGCGCCGATCCGGTCAATAAGCCTTCCGAAGAACAGGAAGCCGATCCCGTAGGCAGCCTGGAACCAGAAGACGACATCGCCATAGCCGGTCTCCGACCAGCCGTAGAGCTGCTGCAGCGTCGGCTTCAGGACGCTGAGGACCAGGCGGTCGATGTAGCTGAGGACCACTGCCGCGAAGAGTAGGCCGCAGATCGTCCAGCGGAGACGCGCGCCCTTTCCCGGAGGAGCCATCGGGGCAGCCGCGGTGCTCACGGCCTTGTTGTTGCGTTGAGGAAGCCTTCGTCGGCGAGCCAGTCGGCGAGGCGATCAGGCCAATGCAGGATCGAGATGCGGTTCGACTCGTCGAGATTGAACGCGTGACCGGCGCCCGCATACATGTGGAGCTCGGCCGGCTTCCCGGCCTTGCGAAGCTGTTCGTACAGCTGGACCGCAGGTGCCGCGCAGCAATCGTCGAGCGAACCGGCGGTGATGAAGGCAGGCGGCGCATCGGCCACGTTATTCGCGGGAACGCCGAGGGGGCCGGGGAACACGAGGACCTGGAAGTCGGGCCGGCCGCTCACCCGGTCCACGGCATCGCGGGCGGGAGCCGCCTCAGCCGCACGATTGTCGGCAAGCAAGGAGACGATCTCGCCGCCGGCGGAGAAG
>DASVXN010000191.1:0-1721 GCA_036392635.1 Sphingomicrobium sp.
GCAGATGTAGCTGTGACGGCGAGTCTGGACGAGAAGGACCTTGCGCGCGTCGACGAGGATGACCGCAAGGTCCGCGTTCGACGCGCCCGTCGCCATGTTGCGCGTATACTGCTCGTGCCCCGGCGTATCGGCGACGATGAACTTGCGCTTCTCGCTGGAGAAATAGCGATAGGCGACGTCGATGGTGATGCCCTGCTCGCGCTCGGCGGAGAGGCCATCGACCAGCAGCGCGAAGTCGACCGCCTCGCCCTGCGTCCCATGCCGCTTGCTGTCCACCTCGAGCGCGGCGAGCTGGTCGTCGAACACCTGCCGCGTCTCGTAAAGCAGCCGCCCAATCAGCGTCGACTTGCCGTCGTCCACGCTCCCGCAGGTGATGAAGCGCAGCATCTCCTTGTCCTGCTGCGCCGCCAGCCAGGACTTCACATCCGCAGGCTGGTTCAAAAATAACCCTCCTGCTTCTTCTTCTCCATGCTCGCGCTGCCGCCGTCACGGTCGATCGCGCGCCCCTGTCGCTCGCTGGTCGCGCTGGCGAGCATTTCGGCGATGATGTCCTCAACACTGCTCGCGTCGCTCTCGACCGCTCCGGACAGCGGATAGCATCCGAGCGTCCGGAACCGGACTTGGCGGTTGACCACCTGCTCACCAGCCTCCAGCCGCATCCGCTCGTCGTCCGCCATGAGGATGAGCCCGTCGCGCTCCACCGTCGGCCGCTCCGCCGCAAAGTAGAGCGGGATCACCTCGATGCCCTCGCGCAGGATGTACTCCCACACATCGAGCTCGGTCCAATTGGACAGCGGGAACACCCGCATGCTCTCGCCGCGGTTCTTGCGCACATTGTAGAGCGACCACAGCTCGGGCCGCTGCCGCTTCGGGTCCCAGCGATGGTTCCGGTCGCGGAAGCTGAACACCCGCTCCTTTGCCCGGCTCTTCTCCTCGTCCCGTCGGGCACCGCCGAACGCCGCGTCGAAGCCGTACTTGTCGAGCGCCTGCCGCAGCCCCTCCGTTTTCCACATGTCCGTGTGCAGCGGCCCGTGGTCGAACGGGTTGATGCCCTTATCCAGCGCCTCGGGATTCTTGTAGACGATCAGCTGCACGCCGGGCTCGGCCGCGACCTTCTCCCGGGCCGCATACATGTCCCGGAACTTCCAGGTCGTATCGACATGCAGCAGCGGAAACGGCAGCGGGCCGGGGAAGAACGCCTTGCGCGCAAGGTGCAGCATCACCGCCGAATCCTTGCCCATCGAATAGAGCATCACCGGCTTCGCCGCCTCCGCGACCGTCTCGCGCAGGATGAAGATGCTCTCCGCTTCAAGGCGGTCGAGGTGGGTGAGACGGTCCGTCATTCGAGAGGGGATGTGCCCGCTTGCGTCACACTTGTCACTTGTCGCCGTTGCAGCGACACTAAGGCTGCTCAAGAGCTCCGGGAGGGCACGATGGTCAGGAACCTGCTTCTTCTTGCGACGGCGGCGCTGCTGCCCGCTACTGCAGCCCTCGCGCAACCCAAGCCCATGAGCCGGGGCGACTTCCTGAAGAACGTCGACGGCCGCTTCAACACCATGGACACCAATCACGACCGCTCCGTCAGCCGCCAGGAAATGGGCGCCGAGCTGCAGCGCGAGATGCAGATCGCGAATTCCCGCATCGCACAGCAGCTGCAGTCCAAGTTCAAGCAGCTCGACACCAACAAGGACGGCCAGCTCAGCCTGCGCGAGTTCATGGCT
>DASVXN010000192.1:0-3170 GCA_036392635.1 Sphingomicrobium sp.
CGTTGCCGATCAGTTCAAGGCGGGCGGCTTCCCTGCGGTCGATGTGCACGTCATGCCCTACCACACGGGCAGCGCGACCACGGGCGATGACGACACGGCAGCGCTGATCGTGCGCTGGCGTGCCAGTGGGACTCCGACCGCCAAGCCGCTGCTGCTGCTCGGCCACATGGACGTTGTCGAGGCGAAGCGGGAGGACTCCACCACGGACCCGTTCGTGATGACCGAGCGCGACGGCTATTATTATGGCCGTGGAACGATCGACATGAAGGACGGGATCACCGCCATCACGCAGGCGATGATAAACCTGCGCAAGGCCGGCTTCCGCCCCAGGCGCGACATCGTCGTCTTGTTCACCGGTGACGAGGAGACCAACGGCATCGGCGCGCGGAAGGGCGCGTCCGAGTGGCTCGAGATGCTCGGCCATCCGGAACTCGGCCTGAATGCCGATGGCGGCGGCGGCGGCTTCAATGTCGATGGCAGCTCCGCCGGCTTTGCCATGCAGACCGCCGAGAAGACCTTCGCCGGATACACCTTCACGGTGCGCAATCGCGGAGGCCACTCCTCGAAGCCGCGCAAGGACAATGCGATCTACAGCCTCTCGCATGCCATCGATAAGTTGGAGGCCTACCGCTTCACGCCGAAGCTGAACGAGACGACGCGGGCGTACTTCACCGCCAAGGCAAAGATGGACAAGGGTCCGCTGGGCGACGCCATGCGGCGCTGGCTGGCGAACCCGAACGACGGCGCGGCAGCCGACATCATAGAGGCGAGCGAGAGCGAGGTGGGGCTTACCCGGACCCGCTGCGTGCCGACGCGGCTGTTCGCCGGACATGCGGACAATGCGCTGCCGCAACTCGCAACGGCGATGGTCAACTGCCGGATCTTCCCGGGCGAGGACCCGAATGCCGTGAAGGCGGAACTGGAGCGAGTGGTGAACGATCCGACGGTCGCGGTTACGCGAAACGACGATTATGTGGCGTCCCTCGCCTCGCCGCTGCGGCCGGACGTGACCAATGCTTTCACGCGCGCCGTGCACGCCCTCCATCCGGGCGCGCCGATCTTCCCCGAGATGTCGACCGGCGCCAGCGATGCGCGGCCGTTCCGCGTCGCCGGCATTCCGATCTACGGCGTGAATGGCGCCTGGGTACAGGTGCCGACCGACTTCCGCGCGCATGGCAAGGACGAGCGGATCCCCGTGCAGTCGCTGTACGACAATGTCGTCCACTGGCAGCTACTGCTGACCGACCTCGCCGGAAAATAACGCTTAGAAGTTCGAGTTAAGGAAGAGACAGATGCGTCGTTTCGTTGCGATTGCCCTTGCGCTTTGTTCGACGGCTGCTGCTGCCGCCGTGGACCCCCGGACGGTTCCGAGCCAGCTCCCGGCTCCCTGGCAGGCGAAGACCCGGGCGCTGTTCAAGCAGGCGATCGAGATCCCGTCGGTCCACAACCGCGGCGAGATGTCCAAGATGGCGCACTTGCTGGGCGACCAGTTCAAGGCGGCGGGCATTCCCGAGGCAGACATCCACTACATGCCCTACGAGGCGCTGCCGGGCGACAATACCGAGGCGCTGATCGTGCGCTGGCGCTCGCCGCACGCGACGAAGAAACCGATGCTGATCCTCGGCCATATGGATGTCGTCGAAGCCAAGCGCTCCGACTGGACCTTCGATCCGTTCGTGTTCCGCGAGCAGGACCACTACTTCCTGGGCCGTGGCACCAGCGACATGAAGGACGGCGACGTCGCAACCGCCATGGCGGCGGTGAAGCTGATGTCCGAAGGGTTCAAGCCCGATCGAGACATCATCTTCTTCTACAGCGGCGACGAAGAGACGCGGGGCATGGGCGCTACACTCGGATCGACCAAGTGGCGCAACCTCACTGACGCGGAGTTCGGGCTGAACGCCGACGGCGGCTGCGCGGCATACGACCAGAATTTCAAGCCGCTCGGCTGCGGCATCTCGATGGCCGAGAAGACCTTCCAGACCTATTTCTTCGCGACCCACAATCCGGGTGGGCACAGCAGCCGGCCGCGGCCGGACAATGCCATCTACGACCTTGCCGATGCGCTGGAAAAGCTGCGTACCTACCGCTTCCAGCCGATGCAGAACGACGTTACCCGCGCCTATTTCGAGGAGCGCGCGCGGCAGGAGGGGAACAGCCAGCTCGGCCAGGAAATTCGCGCCTGGCTCGCCAACCCCAACGACGGCAAGGCGGCGGATGCGATCGAGGCCAATCCGCTCGAGGTCGGCATCACGCGGACGCGCTGCGTCGCCACGATGCTGAACGGCGGTCACGCAGACAATGCGCTGCCGCAGAGCGCGACCGCGACAGTGAACTGCCGCATCTTCCCTGGCGTGCAGCCGACCGACGTGCAGGCCGAGCTCCAGAAGCTTGTCGGCCCGAATGTCGAGGTGAAGCCCGACCCTAATTACATCGGTGAGCCGACGCCCGCCTCGCCGCTGCGGCCGGATGTCGTGAATGCCGTAACGCAGGCCATCCAGCACTTCCACGGGCCGGACATGCACGTCTATCCGATGATGTCGACGGGCGCGAGCGATGGAAGCTTCTTCCGGGCGAAGGGAATTCCCGTCTACGACATCGACGGCAGCTGGGGCATTTCGCCGATTGACGAGCGCGCGCACGGCCTGGACGAGCGGACGCCGGTGCGCTCATTCTACGACGACGTGCTCTACTGGGAGATGATCTACCGCAGCCTTGCGGGCGGCGGAGCTATGCCTGCGTCAGCTCCCGCGCAGCCTGCAGCACCTCCTGAGCGTGGTTAGGGACTTTCACCTTCCGCCACGCGCGTAGGACGCGGCCGTCCGCGCCGATCAGATAGGTCGCGCGCTCGATCCCCATATACTTGCGGCCGTACATGGATTTCTGGACCCAGGTGCCGAACGCCTCGGAGATGCGGCCGTCCTCGTCGGACACGAGCGGCACCTTGAGGTCGTATTTGCCGATGAATTTCTCGTGGCTCTTCATCGGGTCGCGCGAGACGCCGACGACCTTAACGCCGGCATTCCGGTAATCGTCGGCAAGCGAGGTGAAGTCCTGCGCTTCGCGCGTGCAGCCGGACGTGTCGTCCTTGGGATAGAAATAGACCACCAGCGGCTGGCCCGGTGAAGCAAGGTTCACACTGCTGCCGTCGGTCGCGGTCACGGTGATTG
>DASVXN010000193.1:0-1776 GCA_036392635.1 Sphingomicrobium sp.
CAATTGGGAATTGACGTCATCCGCTGTCGGTTTGGCCGAGCGGCAGCCGGGCGGACGGCTCCACATGCTCTATTACGGCCAACAGGACGGCATTCTCGCGACGCAATTGCTGCTTCTTCCGCCCGGACCCTATCGCCTTTCGATGCAGCTTCTAGGCGACAAGGCGCGAGCGACCGCGCTCAACTGGTCGATCTGGTGCGACAAGGCCGCCGAGCCGATCTCGTCCGTGACGCTCGATGCCGCAGCTCGCGGATGGCAGTTCACGGTCCCGCCGAGCTGCGCGGCGCAATGGCTGAGGCTCTCCGGTGCTGCCGGTGAACTGCCCCAGCAGGTGGATGCCACCATCGGAGGCCTGAAGCTGGAGAAGGCCGGTGCCTAGCCACGCACGAAGCGCCGTTGCACCGCTCTACCTCGTCGCGTGCCTGATCCTCGGCGGAAGTGCCCAGGGCATCTGGCAAAATGCGCTCCTGCAACTGACCGGCGTCGGCATCATCGCCCTCGCAGCACTTGCTCCGGCAAACGAGCCGATTGCCCGGCCGGCGAAGCCATTGCTCGTGCTTACGGCGGCGGCGTTGGTATTCGTCGCCTTGCAGCAGATTCCGTTGCCTCCGTCCGTATGGGCGCACGGCGCGCGCAGCCGTATCGCAACGGGCTACGAGGTGCTCGGCCAAGCGCTTCCAGCGCTCCCAGTCTCGCTTACCCCGTATCAGTCCCTGAGCACTCTCCTCACCCTCATCCCGCCGCTCGCACTGTTCTGCGCCATGGTTCGGCTCAAGCCCGTTCGTCCGGCGTGGCTCGCTGCGGCTCTGGTTGCCGGGTCGGTGGCCGGAATTCTGCTTGGCGTGCTGCAGGTCGGCACTGGCCCTAGGTCGCCATGGTATCTTTACCCAGCCACCAACTTCGGTTCGGCCGTCGGCTTCTTCGCCAACGCGAACCACATGGCGAGCTTGCTCGTCGTGACACTTCCCTTCGTCGCGGCTCTCGCAGCGGCGGGGAGGGGCCGCAGCAAGCAGCGGTCGTCCGCCGTGCTTGTCGTCGCGACCGTCCTCGCGCTGGTGTTGGTCGTCGGCATTGCGCTTAACGGCTCGCTAGCCGGCTTCGCGCTGGCAGTGCCCGTGATCGCGGCTTCGGTGCTGATCCTGTTGCCCAGCCGCAGCCGGGTCGGGCGAGTGGTCGCCGGCCTTGCTGCCTTGTCGGCAGTCGTTGCAATCGCCGGGATGACCGGCACGGCGATCGGTAGTGGCCGTATCGGTCAGGAAGCGACGACGGCCGTGCAATCCCGGCAGGCGATCCTGGAAACGACCGGACGCGCTATCGCCGACAACATGCCGTTCGGCTCGGGCCTCGGTTCGTTCCTGCGCGTGTACCGCACGTACGAGAAGCCGGATGCGGTCACGAGCGAATATGTCATCCACGCGCACAACGATTATGCCGAGCTCGTGCTGGAGCTTGGTGTCGCTGGCGTGCTGTTGATCGTCATTTTTCTTGTTTGGTGGGCCCGTGCGGTCTGGGCGGTCTGGCGCAAGGCGGAAGGCGGGCCGTTCGCTCGCGCCGCGTCCATCGCCTGCGCGGCATTGCTCCTTCACAGCCTCGTTGATTTCCCGCTGCGTACGGCGGCGATCAGCGCCTGCTTCGCAATGTTCCTCGCGCTGCTCGCCGACCGTCGGCAGGCGCCGCGGCAAGAGCTCGACGACCTGCGGCCGACCCGCCACCTCGTCTTCAAATAGCGAGCGCGCGTGGCTGACGGGCTCTGGCACACCCTGACGGCGGTCATGT
>DASVXN010000194.1:0-1940 GCA_036392635.1 Sphingomicrobium sp.
TCCGCGTCGGCTTGGCTCACCGCCTCGTTCGCGGCATAATCGATGGCGTTTGAGTTATCGGTAACTGGGCTGTCGTTGGCGCCTGTGGCGTACAGCGCGTGGAGAACCCGCCGCGCCATGTCGTCGAGCTGCGCCTGCGGCACGCGGCCGGCAAGCACCGCCGCCTTCAGCGGCTCGCGGAAGTAGGGCTCCTTGTCGAACGGCCAGCCGGACTGCTGGTCGAGGCCGTTGATGGCCGCCTTCTCCGTGCTCGGGACCGCCCCCCAGTCCGACATCACATAGCCGCGGAAGCCGAAGTCGCCCTTCAGCACGTCGTTCAGCAGCCAGGCGTTTTCGCACGCATAGTCACCGTCGACCTTGTTGTACGCGCACATCACCGAGCCCGGCTGCCCGCGCTCGATGGCGAACTGGAAGGCGAGGAGGTCGGACATGCGGGCGGCGCCATGATCGATGATCGTGTCGTGACCCTTGCGGCCGGTCTCGAGATCGTTGAGCGCGTAATGCTTCACTGTCGAGACGATGCGGTTCGACTGGATTCCTGCGATCTCCGAACCGACGATGGTGCCGGCAAGCAGCGGGTCCTCGCCGCCATATTCAAAGTTGCGTCCGTTCCGTGGGTCGCGGGCAAGATTGACGCCGCCAGCGAGCATCACGTTGAACCCGGAGTTGCGCGCTTCCGAGCCGATCATCTGCCCGCCCTTGAAGGCGATCTCCGGGTTCCAGGTTGCCGCAGTTGCAATGCCCGAAGGGAGCGCGGTGCGGAGACGCTTCTGCGAAGCTCCGCCCTGCGTCGCAACGCCGATGCCCGCGTCGGTTTCCCACTGAGGCGTGACGCCGAGTCTTGGGACGCCTGGGACGTAGCCGGCCGAACCGTAGCGACCGGCCGCGGGCGGCTTGGTGCCCTGCCACTCGGTAGCGAAATAGCCGAAGACGAGCTGCAGCTTCTCATCGAGCGTCATCTTGCTGACCGTGTCCGCCGCACGCTGATCAGCGCTGGTGCCGGCCGGCTGAGCGGTCGCGGAAACAGCAGAAACGGAGCACGCAATCAGCAGTGCCAAACGAAGCCCGCGCCTTGAATTCATGACTCTCTCCCGGCGGATGATGCTATCCGCTCTCTCCCACTTAGAAACTTGACACTAGCGGCCGCGAGCGCCGATTGGTAGCGCTACCACGGCACTCGATCGAGGTTCCCTTTTCCCCATGCAGTTCACGTCCGCGATGCTTCCTGCCGACACCAATGAGGCGACGCTCGCAGGCCGCCTGCTGCTCGACGACGGCCCGACTCCGGTTCTGATTCGCGGCGGCGTGGTCGAGGATGTTTCGCGCGCTGCTCCGACGGTCGCTGACCTGATGGAACTGTCCGATCCCGCCAGTGTGACCGGCGAGCGGCTGTTCGGTGTCGACGAGCTGGCGAGCTTCCCACGCGAACGGTTCCTCGCGCCGATCGACCTACAGGCGGTCAAGGCCGCGGGCGTGACGTTCGCCGTTTCAGCGCTCGAACGGGTGATCGAGGAAAAGGCGCGGGGCGACTTCCGCCAGGCAGCCACGTTCCGCGACAAGCTCGAGGAGCGGATCGGCGGCGGCATCCGCTCCGTCGTTCCGGGCAGCGAGGGCGCGCAAAGGCTGAAGCAGGCGCTGATCGAGGAAGGCCTGTGGTCGCAATATCTCGAAGTCGCGATCGGGCCTGACGCAGAGATCTTCACGAAGACTTCGCCGCTGGCGAGCGTCGGGTGGGGCGCCGAGATCGGCGTTCGCTCCGACTCGACATGGAACAACCCTGAGCCCGAGGTCGTGCTCGTCGTGAGCCATCGCGGCGACATCCGTGGCGCCACGCTCGGCAATGACGTGAACCTGCGCGACTTTGAAGGCCGAAGCGCGCTGCTGCTGAGCAAGGCCAAGGACAACAACGCATCGTGCGCGATCGGCCCGTTCATCCGACT
>DASVXN010000195.1:0-1506 GCA_036392635.1 Sphingomicrobium sp.
CGATGATCGGCGTGATCAGGCCCGCCGGAACAGAGACCGCCACGGAGATGTCGGCGCGGCTGTACTTCAGCATTTGGTCACCGGCGAAGGCGACGTTGCATTCCGGCACTGCAATCAGCGCCTGGGCGAGCGCCTTGATCAGCAGGTCGTTGACGCTGAGTTTCACGTTGCGGCTTGCAAGACCCGCGTTCAGTTCGCTGCGCAGCTTGAGAAGCGCGTCGAGCTGGACGTCGACGGTGAGATAGATGTGCGGGATCTGCTGCTTGGATTCGGAAAGGCGCCGAGCAATTGTCTTGCGCACGTTCGAAAGCTTGATCGCCTCGTGCGGGATCGCCTGCTCGATCGCGCCAGGCATGACGAGGTGGGTCTGCGGCGCAGGCGCTGCTGCAGCTTGCTGCGGCGCTGCCGTCGGCTGCGGCGCGGCAGCGGGAGCACGGCCAGCCGCTGCATCGATGTCCGCACGGACGATGCGGCCGCCCGGGCCGGTGCCCTGAAGCGAGGACAGATCGATGTTCTGCGCCTGAGCAAGGCGGCGCGCCAGCGGCGAAGCCTTGATCCGATCGCCATCGGAACGCGCCGGCGCTGCGGCTTGCGCCGGCGCAGGCGGCGTTTCCGTCGGAGTAGTTCCGTAGCCCTTCACCTCGGGTGACGGCGTCGGTGCGGTCTTTGGCGTTGCATCCGCCTTAGGCGCGGCCGGCGCGCGAGGTGGCATTGGACCGGCGTCCGCCCTCGGCGCGGCGCTCGCAGCCGAGGAAGCGTCCTCACCCTCGCCGGCGATGATCGCGATCGGCGCGCCAACTTTGACGCCGTCCGTGCCCTCGGCAACCAGGATCTTCGCGACCGTACCCTCGTCGACCGCCTCGAACTCCATCGTCGCCTTGTCCGTCTCGATCTCCGCCAGGATGTCGCCGCTCGCGACCTTGTCGCCTTCCTTCACAAGCCATTTCGCGAGCGTCCCCTCCTCCATCGTCGGAGAGAGGGCGGGCATCTTGAGTTCGATCGGCATCAGGACATGTCCGTAAAGTGGCGTCCGCGGCTCAAAGCCAATGCGGCGGGCGCGGTCAAGTCTGCGCCGAATGTCTAGTCCGGCGCTTGCACTTAAGCCTGGTTTCAAGCAGCAATCGAACCTCATGGGGGATCAGAGCAAACGCACGTACCTGGTCGTCGTCGACGACAGCGCGGAATCGCGGGTGGCGTTGCGCTTCGCTGCCCGCCGCGCCGCCAAGACCGACGGAAAGATCGAGGTGCTCGGGATCGTCGAGCCGCAAGACTTCGTGCAGTTCGGCGGCGTGCAGGCGGCGATGGAAGAAGAACAGCGCCTCCGCATCGAAGGCGTGGTCAGCTCGGCGATCGGCGAGATCCTCAACGAATCCGGCATCGAGGCCCAGATCATCGTCCGTCAGGGCGAAGCGGTGCGCACCGTGCGTGAGTTCATCGGCGAGCGCGAGGAAGTCTGCGCGCTGGTGCTCGGCGCCGCGACAAGCGGAAGCCCAGGGCCACTCGTCG
>DASVXN010000196.1:0-2838 GCA_036392635.1 Sphingomicrobium sp.
ACAGCTTGGCCATGTTGAAGGCCTCGTAGACCTGGCCCTGGTTCACTGCGCCGTCGCCCATGTACGCCAGGCAGACGCCGCCATCTTCGGCATACTTATGCTTGAACGCGAGGCCCGTCCCGAGCGGCACCTGCGCCCCGACGATGCCATGGCCGCCGTAAAAGCCGTGATCGACGCTGAACATGTGCATCGAGCCTCCCTTGCCCTTGGAGATCCCCGCTTCACGGCCGGTCAGCTCGGCCATGATCACTTTCGGGTCGATGCCATAGGCGAGCATGTGTCCGTGATCGCGATAGCCGGTGATGACGCTGTCCTTGCCGACGGTCATCGCCGACTGCAGCCCGACCGCCACGGCTTCCTGGCCGATGTAGAGGTGGCAGAAGCCGCCGATGAGGCCGAGCCCGTAGAGCTGCCCCGCCCGCTCCTCGAAGCGGCGGATGAGCAGCATCTCGCGATAGAATTGGAGGAGCTGGTCCTTGTCGGCCTTGAACCGCTGCGGTTGGGGCGGTCGTTCGATCTCGGGCGCTTGCGGCTGCGATGATACGGCGGTTGTCTTCGCGGAACGCGCCACGGCGATCTCTCTCCCTCAGCTAGGCGGCGGGTCTATAAGAGGCAGGGCGTCACCGGGCAACAGGTGTGCCGGGGCAATTAATTGAGCGGGACGATAACCTCGTCGGGGCGGACCAGGCCGAGCTTCTTGCGGCCGAGCTCATCCGCCATGTCCGGGTCTGCCTTGCTCGGGTCGAGCAATTCGGAGCGATGCTTGAGATCGGCGCGCTGCTGCTCGATCTGGCTCAGCTCAGCCTGCCGCTGCAGCAGGGCACGGTGATAGCTGCCCCAGGCGAGAACGCCGTTGGGGCCTGCGATCGCATGACCAGCGAAGGTGCCGACGATGAGCACGGCAAGCGCCGGCATCGCCACCCTTCGGATCAAGCTGAAAATGCGGTTCGGTCCCCCAACCATGACGTCAGAAGAATCATGAGTAGGTACAAAGCGCAAGTGAAAAGAATGATTTGGCGGCGAAAGCGGCCATAAATTTGTGGATCAGCTCGGCTTGTAAGCCTTGAGTGCCGCGCGACCCGCGTACCGGGCCGTATCGCCAAGCTCTTCCTCGATCCTGAGCAGCTGGTTGTACTTGGCAATCCGGTCGGATCGCGAAAGACTGCCCGTCTTGATCTGCCCGCAGCTGAGCGCCACCGCCAGGTCCGCGATCGTGGCATCCTCCGTTTCGCCCGAACGGTGCGACATCACCGAGGTATAACCGGAGAATTGCGCCAGCTTCACAGCGTCGATCGTCTCCGTGAGGCTGCCGATCTGGTTGACCTTGATCAGGATGGAATTGGCGACGCCCTCGTCGATCCCGCGCTGCAGGCGCTTGACGTTGGTCACGAACAGATCGTCGCCGACGAGTTGCACCCGGTTGCCGAGCTTCGCCGTGAGCGCCGTCCAGCCCTCCCAATCGTCCTCGGCTAGCCCGTCCTCGATCGACGCAATCGGGTAGTCGGCCGCCAACTGCGCCAGGAAGTCCGCCATCTCCTGCGGCGAGAGCGTCTTCCCCTCTCCTTCCATGCGATAGGCGCCATCCTTGAAGAATTCGCTCGCCGCGCAGTCTAGAGCCAGCAGCACGTCCTCGCCAAGCTTGTACCCGGCAGCAGTCACCGCCTTGTCGATGAAGTCGAGCGCCTCGCGAGATGAAGCGATCGCCGGCGCGAAGCCGCCCTCGTCGCCGACCGCCGTCGAGAGCCCGGCCTGGTGCAGTCCGCTCTTCAATGCGTGGAAGATCTCGGCCCCGCAGCGCAGCCCCTCGGCGAAACTCGGCGCCCCCACCGGCATGACCATGAATTCCTGGAAGTCGATACCATTGTCGGCATGTGCGCCGCCGTTGAGGATATTCATCATCGGCGTCGGCAGCAGCTTCGCGTCGACGCCGCCCACGTAACGGTAGAGCGGCAGCCCTACCGCATCCGCGGCTGCCTTTGCCGTCGCAAGGCTCACGCCGAGGATCGCATTGGCTCCGAGGCGGCCCTTGTTCTCCGTCCCGTCGAGCGCCAGCAGCATGGCGTCGAGCTCAGCTTGATCCTCCGCCTCGAAGCCGACGATCTCCTCCGCGATCTCGCCGTTCACAGCCTCGACGGCCTTGCTGACGCCTTTCCCGACCCAGCGGCTCTTGTCCCCGTCGCGTAGCTCGACTGCCTCATGCGCACCGGTCGAGGCTCCCGACGGCACGGCGGCGCGGCCCATCGTCCCATCCTCGAGAGTCACGTCCACCTCGACCGTCGGATTGCCCCGGCTGTCGAGGATCTGGCGGGCGTGAACGTCGACGATCGCGGTCATGGGCTCTTTCTTTCTTGCGCAGGTGTAACGATATTGGCGAGTGCAAGCGCCTATAATCGGCGCGATTGCCTGTGCAACTTTCACCGTTGTTGCTCGGAACGAAGCCCCGCGGCTCCGGGTTCATACGGTAAAGGAGGACTGGCCCGATGGGTGACAATCGTACTGCTGCTTTGCCTGATGGAACCGACACGATCATCGAAGGTGCAGCCAAGACTGAGGATGGCGGCACCGCATTTGTGGAGGACACGGCCTTGGTGACCGAGCGTGAAATCCCTGCTCCCCGCGGCGATGCCGAGCGGCCGGTGACCGGCAGCGGCAGCCCGGAAGGCGGACTAAGTTCAGGCGGGTCGACTACCGGCGCGGACACCCAGGGCACGATTGCGGAGCGCTTCCGGAGCGGCCGCGAGCAGCTGAGCAGCCAGGCCGGCGAAAAGGCCCGCGGCTTCGTGACCCAGGGCCTCGAGCGCACTTCCGAAGCGCTTGCTAACGTCGCTCGCATGGTCG
>DASVXN010000197.1:0-4644 GCA_036392635.1 Sphingomicrobium sp.
GGTCGAGGCCACGCGGGGCGTTGAGCGTGTCGCGCAGCTTGCCGTTGACCTGGACGGCAAGCGTTACCTGTTCGTCGACCAGCATCGCCGGGTCGAAGTCCGGCCATGCCGCTTCGGCAATCATCGTCGTCTCTCCCAGTGCTGCCCAGCATTCCTCGGCGAGGTGCGGGGCCGCGGGAGCGGCGAGCAGAACCAGCTTGCGAGCCGCCTCGTGGCGCGTCGCCGATGGCTTCGCCTTCTCGATCGCAGAGGTAAGTTCGTACAGCTGCGCAATCGCCTTGTTGAACTGAAGGCCCTCGATAGCTTCGCCGACCGCTGCGACAGCGCGATGAAGCTTTCGCTCCAGCGCCTCGTCCTTGCCCTCGGCAGCGCTGCTCGTGCTGGCTAGCCGCCACACGCGCTGGACGAACCGGGACGCGCCTTCGATGCCCGATTCCGACCATTCGAGATCGCGCTCGGGCGGGCTGTCGGACAGCATGAACCAGCGCACGGCGTCGGCCCCGTACCTGGCGAGGATCGGCTCCGGATCGACCGTGTTCCGCTTCGACTTGGACATCTTCTCGACGCGCCCCGGAGTCACCCGCTCGCCGCTCTCGACGTGGACCCAATCGTCGCCGTCACGCGTGACCTCGGTCGGGCTCAGCCAGCTGCCGTCACCCGCGCGGTATGTCTCGTGCGTGACCATCCCTTGGGTGAACAGGCCCTTGAACGGCTCGGCAATCGAGATCTGCCCGAGCCGCTGCAGCGCACGGGTCCAGAAGCGCGCGTAGAGCAGGTGAAGGATCGCGTGCTCCACGCCGCCTATGTATTGCGCGACCGGAAGCCACGCTTCCGCCTCTGCGCGGTCGAACGGCTTGTCAGAAGGCTGGCTGGCGAACCTGATGAAGTACCAGCTCGAATCCACGAAGGTGTCCAGCGTGTCCGTCTCGCGGCGCGCCTCGCCGCCGCAGCTCGGGCAACTCACATGCTTCCAGCTGGGGTGGCGGTCGAGCGGGTTGCCGGGCTTGTCGAATTCGATGTCCTCCGGGAGCACCACGGGCAGCTGCTCGCGCGGTACGGCGACGGGGCCGCAGCTCTGGCAATGGATGATCGGGATCGGCGTGCCCCAATAACGCTGGCGCGATACGCCCCAGTCACGAAGGCGATACTGAACGGTGCCGTGCCCCCAGCCGGCAGTTTCGGCCCGCCGGATGACCTCCGCCGCTGCCTCGGCCGTCGTCAGGCCGTCAAGGAACTCAGAATTGACCGCCACGCCGTGGGCATTCTCGGCCTCCGTACCGATCGGCTCGGAAGCGAGCTCAGGAGCCGCGGCAACAACCCGCTTGATCGGTAGATGATATTGAGTCGCAAACTCGAAGTCGCGCTGGTCGTGGCCCGGAACTCCGAAGATTGCCCCGGTTCCGTAATCCATCAGCACGAAGTTCGCGATGTAGATCGGCAGCCGCCACTCGGGATCGAGCGGGTGTGCAACCTCGAGCGACGTGCGGAAACCCTTCTTCTCGGCAGTCTCGAGCTCCGCAGCGCTTGTGCCGCCCGCCTTGCACTCGGCGATGAACGCCGCCGCGTCGGGATCAGCCGCCGCAACAGCCTGCGCGATCGGGTGATCCGCGGCGACCGCGACGAAGCTCGACCCGAAGATCGTGTCCGGACGGGTCGTGAACACCTCTACGGATTCGATCCCGCCCAGCGGATTGGCAATCCTGAAGCTGAACTGCAGCCCCTGGCTCTTCCCGATCCAGTTCTCCTGCATCAGGCGGACCTTGTCGGGCCACTGATCAAGAGTCTTGAGGCCCTCCAGCAGGTCGTCGGCGAAGTCGGTGATCTTCAGGAACCATTGCGAGAGCTTCCGCCGCTCGACGGTAGCGCCGGAACGCCAACCCTTACCGTCGATCACCTGCTCGTTGGCGAGCACGGTCATATCGACAGGGTCCCAATTGACCTCGCTCTCCTTGCGATAGACCAATCCCGCGGCGAACAGGTCCAGGAACAGTGCTTGTTCCTGCCCGTAGTAGGCCGGGTCGCAGGTGGCGAACTCACGCTCCCAATCGATCGCGAAGCCGATCCGCTTCAACTGCTCGCGCATGGCCCGGATGTTCGCCCACGTCCACTCGCCCGGATGGACCTTGCGCTCCATCGCGGCGTTCTCGGCCGGCATCCCGAAGGCGTCCCAGCCCATTGGATGCAGCACTTCGTGGCCCTGCATCCGCCGATAGCGTGCGATCACGTCGCCCATCGTGTAGTTGCGGACGTGGCCCATGTGGATGCGCCCCGATGGGTAGGGGAACATCTCCAGCACGTAGGTCTTCGGCTTGTTGCTGCTGCTGTCGGCGCAGAAGCTGCGCGCCTGCTCCCACCGCTCCTGCCAGCGCCGGTCGGCCGCGTTCGGGTCGAAACGCCCGTTGCTCATGCCTGGAGCTTAGCCGGCGACGGCGCCGCGGCGCAGGTCGCGAGCCCGGGTCAGAATGATGTCCTCGAGCTTCTGCACGGTGGCCGCCGAGACCGGAGCACCGACCCAGGCGCCGTTCTGGTAGACCTGCTTTGCGGCTGAGACGCGGACGGCGTCCGAGCGAAGATCCGGATCGAGCACCGCGACTGTGAGCTTTACCCGCTCGCCCGGCGACTTCGGGTTGGTGTACCAGTCGGTGATGATCACGCCGCTCTGCGCATTCGCCTGGATCAGCGGAGCGAAGGACACCGTGTCCACAGCGGCGCGCCAAAGATAACTGTTGATGGCCAGCGTCGTGACCTGAGAAGGCGCGAGCCGATTGGGAATCGACCGGTTGCGCGAGCAGCCGGGGGTCGCGACCGCGACGATCATCAAGGCGGCGGCGGTCGTGGTGAGGCGGGTCATCGGGGTCCTCGAAAGACGAGAAAAAGGGTTGCGCGGCGTTATAGATACTCACGCTCTCCTCGCAAGCTTGTCCCACCGCGGGCCGCAATTGTGTTGAGTCAGCAACAGGCGACAGCTGAATCGACTCACGGTCATGGAACCTTGGGGCGGCTCGGATTATATCAGTGCTCAGACAGGGAGTTGAACGTGCGGAGATTCGCGGATCGGAAGGGAGCCAAGCTGGCTGTGGCATGCGCCGCGGCTGGTCTCGTGCTGTCTCCCGCGTTCGCAGCCGGAACGCAGGGCAAGAAGCGTCCCGCAGCAGTTGCGGTGAGCTTCGATCCGATCTCGTCATTCACGCCTGCCAACGCGGATCCCAAACTTGCCGCCGCTCTGGCGGGCAAGGGCTTGGCGCTCGGCGAGTTCAAGTTCACGCCGGCACCGGCCAAGGGTCGTCCGTCGCAGGTCCGCGTCGCGATCCGGGCGAGGACTATGGCGCCCGCTCCGATCCAGGTCGCGAGCGCGCAGCCGCAGACGGCCGCAGTCACCGCGCTCACTCCAACCGGCTACAACCTCGGCGTGGCGGTCGGCTGGCGCCGGTTCGCCGTCTCGGGCGACGTCGCCAAGGTGAAGAGCGCCGATCCGGCCGTGGGTGGGCGCGAGACCGCTGTCCTCGGCGTCAGCTACTCGCTCAACAACAAGCTTAGCACGCGGGTCGCCGTTGGCGCCGACCGTGCAACTGGCAACCCGCTGCCGGGTCTCCGGCAAGGCAACAACGTATCGCTGGACGTCGGCAGTTCTTACTCGCTGTCCCGCCACATCGCGCTGACTGGCGGCGTCCGATACAATGTCGAACGCGACCGGGTCTCGACGATTCAGGACAACCGTCGCGACAGCCAGGCCGTCTACGTGGGCACGGCCTTCAAGTTCTAAGGCTCCAGCCAGCTGCTGATGCCGGCCCAGCCGGCGAACCCTAGCCGCCGAACTCGATCGAATCGCTGCTGATCCATGCCGCCGAGGGCGATCGCCCTGCGTCCGGCAAGCCGCGCCAGCGTCGCCGCGCGCATCCGCCCGAGAGGTTCCCAATCAGGGTGGCTCCGGGTCGGATAGAGCGGCGAGATCAGGATCAATTTCGCGCGCCGAAGCCGAGCCTGTGTGAGCTCGCGAATGTTGTGCACTCGAGCCGCCGCCTGGGGCGCCTCTGCCATGACGGTAATGGCTTTTTCCCTCGCCAAGGTTCGCAACCGGCGTTCGGCCGCAGCTTTGAGCCCGCCGAGGACGAGGACACCGGTGCCGCGGGGGAGCCGGCGTATCCGCGCAAAGGCTCGTTCGTCGGCAGTCCCGTTCAAGATGAGCCACTGCTCTGGGCCGGTCTGGCGGGCTTTCATCCTGCTTCCTATAGCGGCGCGCGATGACGAGCGCCGCCGACCGACGACAGAAGATCCTCGATGCGATCGAGCGCGCGGCGAGCCTTGCCAAGCGAGATCCCGCCCACGTCCAGCTCATTGCCGTCAGCAAGAGCCGCTCGGTCGAGGAGGTCGAAGCGCTGATCGCCGCGGGCCAGCGCGACTTCGGCGAGAACCGGGTGCAGGAGGCACTCGACAAATGGCCGGCGTTGCTCGCCCGGCACCTGCATCTTCGCCTGCACGGCATCGGGCGTCTGCAATCGAACAAGGCCGCCGAAGCGGTAAAGCTGTTCGACGTCATCCATTCGGTCGATCGGCCGTCGCTGCTCGAAGCGCTGGTAAAGGAAGCACAGAAGGGCGATCGGCGACCCCACCTCTATGTTCAGGTGAACATCGGGGAAGAGGAGC
>DASVXN010000198.1:0-2107 GCA_036392635.1 Sphingomicrobium sp.
ACCTGTTCATCGCCAATGCTGGCACCAACCATCCGATGAACACTGACGGTGCCGAGAACGGACGCGCATGGCAGGCGATGATGATGGTCAACGCCATCGCGCCCTATGTGCTCGGAAAGGCGCTGCTTCCGCGCATGGCCGACAGCGGCAAGATGATCGCCATCTCCAGCGGCATGGGCAGCATCGGCGACAATGGCGGCGGATGGGTGCCCTACCGCACCTCGAAAGCGGCGCTGAACATGGCGTGGAGCTCGCTTGCGCTCGAGGCCAAGCCGCGCGGCATTGCCTGCGTCCTCTTCAGCCCCGGCTGGGTGAAGACGCGCATGGGCGGCGGCGGTGCCGAGATCACCACCGGGGAGAGCGTGAGCGACATGCGGGCGACCGTCGAGCGGCTGACGATCGCGGACACGGGCCGCTTCCTTCGTCGGGACGGATCCGAACTGCCCTGGTAGGTTGCCTTAGCGGACGCTCCACTCTATAGGCGCGCGCTTTCCAGATCGTTGGAAAACCAATGGCCCGGCCGAAAGGGCTGCCGTGGCGGTTGGATAATGTCGCGTCCGAGTGGCGCATAAAGGAGACGAAATGCCCAAGCTGAAGACCAAGAGCGGCGTCAAGAAGCGCTTCAAGCTCACGGCGACCGGCAAGATCAAGCACGGGGTCGCTGGCAAGCGCCACCGGCTGATCAGCCACAACGCCAAGTACATTCGCCAGAATCGTGGGACCGAGGTTCTCGCCGACGCCGATACGGCGCGCGTGAAGGCCTGGGCCCCCTACGGCCTGAAGTAAGGAGAAGCTGACATGGCACGCGTCAAGCGGGGTGTAACCACCCGCGCCAAGCACAAGCGGATCCTGGAACAGGCGAAGGGCTATTACGGCCGCCGCAAGAACACGATTCGTATCGCGCGCCAGGCGGTCGAGAAGGCCGGCCAGTACGCCTATCGCGACCGCAAGGTGAAGAAGCGGAGCTTCCGGGCTCTGTGGATCCAGCGCATCAACGCCGCTGTCCGCGCCGAAGGCCTGACCTACGGCGAGTTCATGCACGCGCTGAAGCTCGCGGGGGTCACGCTCGACCGCAAGGTGCTCGCGGACATCGCGATGCACGAAGCGGAAGCGTTCAGCGCCATCATCGCTCAGGCGAAGGGCGCGCTGGAGAACAAGGCCGCTTAAGCCTTTTCTCGCAAAGAACAGGAAAGGGCGTTCGGGAGCAGTTCCGGGCGCCCTTTTTCTTTACACATTCCGCGCACCGGGAGATGTCGGCGGCGATGCTCGACAACTTCAACACCGGCTACGAGGGAAAGTTCGACTTCCCGCCGCGGAGCACGCCGCCGGAGCGCACCTACCTGCTCGCATCGGTGCCGCGGGCGGGCAGCACCCTGTTCAGCCACATCCTGTGGCAGACGGGCTGCCTTGGAGCACCGCTTGAATATATGAACTTCGAAGCCGCGGGACCGTACGGCTTCGCGGCCAGCTCCGCCGCGCTCCAGCACGAGCTGTGGCGTTCCGTGCTGCGGCGCCGCTGTTCGCCCAACGGCGTGTTCGGGCTGAAGGTGTTTCCGCCGCAGCTGCAAGCGCTACAGCAAAGCAATCCCGGGCTGCTATCCGATGTGCTCGCGACCATGCTTCCAAACGGTCGTACGGGCCGGGTGGTTTATCTTCGCCGACGCGACCGGGTCGCGCAGACGGTCTCGCTTGCTCGCGCAGCACTCACCGGCGTGTGGCGCCAGGATCAGGATGGAGCAGGAGTCGAGCCGCTCAGCTACTCGCAAGAGGCGCTTGAAGCGGCCGAGCGGGGGATTGCGATCCAGGAGGATGCCTGGGGCAGCATGTTCGCGGACCTGCAGATCGAGCCGCTAAATCTGTGGCACGAGGATGTGCTCGCCAACCCGGACGCTGCGGCGGGAGAGGTCGCCCAGTATGTCGGCGTCAGCATCGACCCGAGCGCCCGGATTGAGGTGCCGGAAATCCTCAAGCAGGCGCCCGGGGATGCGAGCGACTGGGCCGAGGCATACGCCCGGACCCGCGCTTCCTTGGAACGTCAGTCGAGCAGTTCGTAAGCGGGTAGCGTCAGGAACTCGACGAGGTCGTCCGAGACGATCATGTTGTGCAT
>DASVXN010000199.1:0-4935 GCA_036392635.1 Sphingomicrobium sp.
GTGCCGATGATCGACGTGATGATGCACACGCCGCCGATGAGCAGCGGCAGCTCCATCAGCCGCGTGAGCAGGTCGCGGTCCACGCCGCCAAGCGCCAGCGCGATCGACACCATCGTTATGCCAACGGTCACGACATAGGTCTCGAAGAGGTCGGCGGCCATGCCAGCGCAGTCGCCGACATTGTCGCCAACGTTGTCGGCGATCACGGCCGGGTTGCGTGGGTCGTCCTCCGGAATGCCGGCCTCGACCTTGCCGACGAGGTCGGCGCCGACGTCGGCGGCCTTGGTGAAGATGCCGCCGCCGAGACGCGCGAAGATCGACACGAGGCTGGCGCCGAGGGCGAGCGCGGTGAGCGCGGTCACCACCGGACGGTCGTTAGGCGCAAATCCGCCGGGCCCCGTTAGATACCAAAACAGCCCGCTAATCGCGAGCAACGCCAGGCCGGCAACGAGCAGGCCCGTGACGGCACCGGCGCGGAACGCCGTGGTGAGGCCGCTCTGCAGGCTCTTGCGGGCCGCTTCAGCGGTGCGGACGTTCGCGCGCACCGAGATGTTCATGCCGATGAAGCCGGCGGCCCCCGAAAGGATGGCCCCCAATACAAAACCGGCGGCACTGAGGCCGCCGAGGAAGTAGAAGATGATGACCGCGACCACGACGCCGACGATGGCGATGGTGGTGTATTGCCGCTTGAGGTAGGCGGCGGCGCCTTCCTGGATCGCGGCGGACACTTCGATCATCCGCTGGTTGCCGGCCGACGAGGCGAGCACCTGGCGGCTGGTGACAATGCCGTAGAGCACGGCGATCACCCCGCAGATTATGGCTATTGCAAGCAGGTTCATGGACTTGGGCTTCCCTCCCGTTTGGGCGGTCTGGCGCCCGAGTGGGAACCGTCACCGCCCGAAGACGGCGAAGGTGTAAGGAGCGTTATCGCGGCTGGCAACCGCTCCGGGTGAAGGCCTCAGCGCAGGTAAAGCGCGAACGCCATGCCGGAGATCAGGCCGCTAAGACCGACCACCCACTGGCGAAGCGGAAAGCCGCCGACTGTCAGAACTTTCGTGCTCAAACCCAAGCCTCTCCGGCAGTTCGATCGGCGCGCCGCTTAGGGTGAGGGACAGCCGGGGTCCGCCACCGGCAACGCTGCCGATGCGAGTGATCCTCGTCCCAGATGGTAAAGAAAGCGTTGCCGGATCGACCGCCGGCGGGAATGCGGCGAGCAGGGCATAATCGTCGCCCCCCGTTGCGGCGAAGAGCCGACTGGCAAGGTCCTGCCCGCGCTCAGCCACGAATGCGCTCGAAAGCGGCAGATGATCCAGCTCGATCGTCAGCACGCAGCGGCTCGCTTCGGCGATCCGCCTGGCGTCGAGCAGCAGGCCGTCGGAGACGTCCATCATCGCATGGGCAAGCGGCGCCAGCACGCGCCCGGCCTCGAGCTGCGGGATCGGACGGCGGTAAATATCGACTAGTGGCCCATCGGCGCGGCGATCCTGCTGAAGCAGCCGAAGTCCGGCGGCCGCATCGCCTACCGTGCCGACCAGCCACAGTGCATCGCCCGGCATGGCAGTTGCACGTCCGGGCACCCGCTCGCCGGCCTTCCCTAGAGCCGTGAGCCCGAGAACCCGTGGTGCAGCGGGCGGCAATGCGATGGTATCGCCGCCGATCAACGGCAGCCCATAGCTCTCGCAGGCGGCCTCGATGCCGCCGAGGAAATCGAGTTCCCACTCGCCTGTGCCGGCAATCGTCAGCGACAGCAGCGCGCCTGCCGGCGTCGCACCCTTCGCGGCGAGGTCGGACAAATTGACCGCAACGAGCTTCCACCCGACGCTGGCGGGCGGATCATGCGGAAGGAAGTGAACGCCCTCCGCGATCGTGTCGTGCGTGACGACGAAGCCACCAAGCACCGCCACGTCATCGAGAAGGCCACGCGCTTCCGGCGCGGTGGCGATCCGCCGCAACCGTTCGATGACTTCGAGCTCGCGCACCGCCTAAGCCTGCGCCGCGCGAGCCTCCTTCGCAATGGCATCGAGCAGGCCATTCACGAACCCGCTCTCCCGTTTGTCGTAGAAAGCGTGCGCCACATCGACATATTCGGAGATGACCGAACCGACCGGCACGTCCCGCCGCGCGATCAGCTCGTAAGCGCCGGCGCGAAGGATGGCCCGCATCGGGCGGTCCAGCCGCTCCAGGCTCCACCCTTGCGCAAGCCGGCCGCTGATCAGCCCATCGATCTCTTCGCGCCGGGCATGGGCACCGGTCACGACATCGTCGAAGAAGTCCTGCTCCGCCTCATAATAGGTCTCGTCCTCGATCGTCGCGCCGAGCCGGTGATTGTGGAACTCGGTGAGCAGGCGGGGGACCGGCGTGCCCTCCATCTCATGCTGATAGAGCGCCTGCACGGCGGCGAGGCGGGCGGCGGAACGGGAACGGGATCGGGCCTGAGTCATCAGGCGGGGGCACTAGCCTCCGCTCGGGCCACAAGGAAGGGCCGGAGCGCCGAGGCGACCTGCTCGCCCGCTTCCCAGGGCGCAAAATGGCCGGCGTCCGCGAGGCGAACGATGCTGAGATCTTCGACCAGCGTGTCCAGTCCCTCCAGCTGCACCGGCAGCAACGCGCTGTCCTTCATGCCCCAGATCACGAGCGTCGGAACCTTCACGACCGGAAACGCGCGCAGCAGCAGGTCCGGCAACGGCACGGTCACGCCGGGAGGAGGTACGAATACTTTCGCGGCGCGGTACCAGTTGAGCATCGCGTTGAACGCGCCCGGTTGCGACCAGTCGGCAAGGTATCGTTGCTTCTCGGCCTGCGGGATCTTCGACATGTCGGTGTGAGCCGAAAAGGTCTTGTCGAAGAACCAGTCGAAGCCCTGTGTCTCGACCAGCTTCTCAAACCCGGGCGCGCGGAATGCCGTGATGTACTGCGAGGCGGCGCGCTGGTCTTCGCTCTCGATCAGGCTTTTCTGGAAGATCACCGGATGCGGCGCATTGACGATGGCGAGCCGCGAAAGGCGAGCGTCGCCACGAAGTGCAGCTCCCCAGGCAATCGCGCCTCCCCAGTCGTGCCCAACGAGCATGAACTGCTCCAGCGCCAAGGCGTCCGCGAGGGCGAAGATGTCGTCGATCAGGACGTCTGTCTTGTACTCGGCCTTGTTCTGCGGCTGATCCGATCCGGCAAAACCCCGCTGGTCCGGCATGACGAGGAAGAACTCATCGTCCAGGCGGGGTGCCACCTCGCGCCAGGTCCGGTGCGACTCCGGGAAGCCGTGAAGCAGGATCACGACAGGCTTTTGCCGGTCGCCCGCGAGCGCAACGTTCAGCGTGACGCCCGTGCTGAGCGGAACGCGCTTGAACTCGGTCACGGATAGCTGACCGTCTTCGGCACTGCGGGCAGGGGGATATATTCCTGGTCGTCGCCGGGGATCAGCGGGAAGCGCAGGGCCTTCCAGTCCTCCTTGGCCTCGTTGATCCGGTCGCGTGACGACGAGACGAAGTTCCAGAACACGTAGCGGCGTGTCGAGAAGGCCTGCCCGCCCAGCAGCATCAGCCGCCCCCCGGTTGCGCTCGACAACGTCGCCTGGTGGCCCGGGCGGAGCACGTAGAGCGCGTAGAGATCCAGCCGCTCGCCATCGAGCTCGGCCTCGCCGCCGACCAGCATGACCGCGCGCTCGTCCGCTTCGGCTTCGACCGGAATCCTTCCCCCGGCACCAAGCAGGACGTCCGCATAGATGGTCGGCGAGTCGCATCGCGTGGCTGCCGTCTGGCCCCAGAGGGTACCCATCAGCACCCGTGCGCTGAACCCGTTCTCCTCGATGAGCGGAAGCTTGTCGCCAGGTACATGGTCGAAGGCAGGCGCCACTTCCTCTCCGCCATCGGGCAAAGCCAGCCACGTCTGCATACCGTAGAGGCTCGGCCCCTCGGCCCGCAGCGACTGCGGAGAGCGCTCCGAATGAACGATCCCCGCTCCGGCGGTCATCAGGTTGATCGCTCCGGGCTCGATCACCTGGTGCGACCCAATGCTGTCGCGATGTTCGATCGCCCCGTCGAACAGATAGGTGACGGTCGCAAGATTGATGTGCGGATGCGGGCGCACGTCCATCCCCGCTCCCGCAGGCAGCCGCGCGGGCCCGAACTCATCGACGAAGATGAATGGCCCCACCATCGTCCGCTCGCGCGCTGGCAGGCTCCGGTTCACCTTGAAGTCGCCGAGGTCGTGCGTGACCGGCGTGATCGTCTGGATGACGCTGCTCTCGACGGTGGCCATCATCCTTCTCCCGGTGCGTTGGCGCGGATCGAGAGGGCATGAACTCTCTCACGCATGAGGTCGCCGAGCGCGGCATAGACCAAGCGCTGGCGCTGGACACGGTTCTTGCCAGCGAAGGCGGCGCTTTCGATGTCCAGGCTGAAATGGCTCTCGCCGGCGGGATTGTAGCCGCCGTGGCCGCGATGCTGCTCGCTGTCGTCCGTCAGATGGATCCTCGTCGGCGAAAGCGCCGAGTTGAGCCGCGCGAGCATTTCAGTCGCGACCGGGCCGGTGGTTCGGGCGTTCATCGGACCTATATAGAGGCGTTCGATGGCAACGAAGCAATCCAGGATGCACGGGCGGGTCGAAGGGGCGAGGGCAAACTGCGCCGTCCCGGGCTGCACCGCGCCCGGCGAATTCAAGGCGCCGCTGCAGGCCGCCAATTTCGACGGGCCCGGCGAATGGCGCTTCCTGTGCCTCGACCACGTCCGCGAGCACAATGCGAAGTACAATTTCTTCGAAGGGATGAGTCCCGACGAGATCCATGAGGCGCAGTCGCCCATGGCGGGGTGGGAGCGGCCGAGCCGTCGTTTCGCGGGAAGCGGCGCCGACCCGGCCCCGAAGTGGAGCGACTTTGCCGACCCGCTCGACGCCATCTCCGGCCGGTTCGGCAACATCCGCGGGCAAGCTGCCCGTCAACAA
>DASVXN010000200.1:0-8503 GCA_036392635.1 Sphingomicrobium sp.
GCTCGATTCTTGCGGGCTGGAGTTCGAGCCGGGCGTGCTCGAGTTCTACAAGACCGAGCGGGCAGTGCGCACGGCCAGCTCGGAGCAGGTGCGCCGTCCGATCTACCGCGACGCCACGGACGAGTGGCGGCCCTATGACAAGCATCTCGGCCAGCTGAAGGCTGCTCTGGGCCCAGTGCTCGACAGCTATCCGGAAGCTCCTGCGTCCTTCCCGCAACGCTAGCCTACAAAACCTTGGCGGGGTTAACCGCATACGTTGACAATACGTAACGGCTCTGCCGCAATGTCGGCACACAGCCGGACGGGAGCCATTCGCATGACGAACTTACGTGCGCTTAGCGTGGTACTGCTTGCTTCCTCTTCCCTCGCGACACCGGCGCTTGCACAAACGGCACAGCCGCAGACCACCGGCCAGTCGCCGGCCCCGGGCACGAACGCCACCGACGTCACCGCTCCACCCCCTCCCGTCCAGCAGCGGCAGGACGGCCTGGTCCCCGACCAGACCGAGATCATCATCACCGCGACCAAGCGCGAAGAGAACCTCCAGAACGTCCCCATCAGCGTCCAGGCAATTGGGACGCGGCGGCTGGATCAGTTGAACATTTCGAACTTCGAGCAATTCACGCACCAATTGCCGTCGGTGACCTTCCTGACGGCGCAGCCGGGCGTGACGACGATCTACATGCGCGGCATCTCGGCGGCGGGGAGCGGGGCCGAGGGCAACCACTCCGGGCCGCTGCCGCAGGTCGGCATGTACCTCGACGAGCAGCCGATCACCACGATCGGCGGATCGCTCGACGTGCACATCTATGACATCGCGCGGATCGAGAGCCTGTCGGGCCCGCAGGGCACGCTCTACGGCGCATCGAGCGAAGCCGGCACCATCCGCATCATCACCAACAAGCCGGAGCTGGGAGTCACCACTGGGCGTGTGGACGGCGAGCTGAACACCGTCGCCCATGGTGGGGTCGGCGGGAAGCTGGAAGGGATGATCAACCTTCCGATCTCCACCAACGTCGCCTTCCGCGGCGTCGCCTTCTACCAGCGCGACGCCGGCTACATCGACAACATCAGCGGGTCGCGCACTTACTATAGCTATGCGCAGGACGCCGGCTTCGACATCGATCCGGTGACGGTCACGAACGCCGGGCTCGAGAAGCGCAACTTCAACGACCAGACCACCTATGGCGGCCGCGCGGCGCTGAAGGTCGACCTGGACGACAATTGGACCGCAACGCCGACGTTCATGTACCAGAAGACGAAGACGCACGGCGTCTTCTTCTACGACCCGAACCTCGGCGACCTGAAGATCGACCGCTTCCGCAAGGAGCCGTTCAACGACCGCTTCTGGCAAGCGGCGCTGACGGTCCAGGGCAAGATCGCGAACTTCGACGTGACCTATGCGGGCGCCTACATGGACCGCCCGAATTCCGGCATGAACGACTATGCCGACTACACTGACGCCTACGATCGGCTCTACGCATCCTACGGCGGCCTCGCCTACTTCTATTACCAGGATGCCGCCGGCAACCAGATCGCGAACCCGCAACAGTTCATCGAGTTCACGAACCACTTCAAGAAGCTGAGCCAGGAAATCCGCATCGCGTCGCCCGCGGAGAAGCCGTTCCGGGTGATCGCAGGCGCCTTCTACCAGCGTCAGTCCAACGCCATTCACCAGAACTATCTGGTCGACGACCTTGCGCCCAACCTGTCGGTCAACGGCTTTCCGGGGACGCTGTGGCTGACTCAGCAGAAGCGTGTCGACCGCGACTATGCGCTGTTCGGCGAGGCGAGCTACGACTTCACGCCGAACCTCACCTTCACGGCGGGCGGTCGTCTCTTCCGCTATGACAACAGCCTGATCGGTTTCTTCGGCTTCGGCCGCGACCGCAACGGGCCGCCGTTCAACGCCGCGGGCAGCTCGCGTACCGGCGTTGCCGCCTGCTTCACGGAGGACGGCTCGATCGTGCGCGATGGAACGGGGGCCGCGGTGCTCCCGCCGGCCGTTCCAGGTAGCCCGTGCACCAACCTTGGCGTCTTCGACAACGGAGCGGTGAGGCCGAAGCACGCCGACGGCCACGGTTTCATCCACCGCCTGAATGTGCAGTGGAAGCCGCGTACCGGAATCATGCTGTACGGCACCTGGTCGCGCGGCTTCCGTCCGGGCGGCATCAACCGCCGCGGCGATATCGGGCCGTACAACCCCGATTACCTGACGAACTTCGAGCTTGGCTGGAAGACGTCGTTCGGACCGTGGCGGTGGAACGGCGCCGTGTACCACGACAAGTGGGAGAAGTTTCAGTTCGCCTTCCTCGGCGCGAACAGCTTCACCGAGATCCACAACGGCAAGGATGCTCGTGTGAACGGCATCGAGACCGATGTCAGCTACCTGCGAGGCGGCCTGACGCTGAATGCCGCGGCGTCGTACACGGACGCCAAGACGCGTGGAAACATCTGCAACGTCTTCGGCGACGAGACGGACGACTGCACCGAGGATGACGACTTCATCAGCGCACCAAGCGGCACCCGGCTGCCGGTGACGCCGAAGTTCAAGGGCTCGGCGACAGCGCGCTATACGTGGCCCGTGTGGGCGGACGTGAAGGCTCACGTGCAGGGATCGGTGAGCTACCAGGGCTCGGCACCCTCATCGCTGCGTACTCTCGTGCAGCTGGTGGGCACCGGGGATATGATCAATCCCAACGATCCCAATGCCCAAGGGCGGATCCACTCGTCGACGCTGGTGGATCTCTTCGCGGGTCTCGATTGGCCGAGGTGGAACGTCGAACTGTTCACGACCAACGTCTTCGACAAGCGCAACGAGCTGAGCCGCTTCACGGCGTGCGGCAGCTGCACGCGCGCACTGGTGGTGGTCGGCCGCCCCCGCACGATCGGCGTGCGTGCCGGCATGAAGTTCTAGGCAGCAAAGGCGGCGCGGAAACGCGTCGCCAGCTTCGCCGTTGTGCCCGCCATGACTGAACAACAGCCGCCGCGGCGCGTGCAATTGCGTTTCATTGCATTGATCACTTCCCTGGCCGCCATCTGGCTGGTCATGCTGTTGGGCGGAACGGGCACTCTCGACCGAACCATCTATGAGGCGCTCTATGCCGGCGATCGTCCGGCCTTGGCGGCCATCGCTCATGTCCTGACGGCGCTCGGCGAACCGACGGTGCTCATCGCGGCGACCGTCCTGTGCTCGCTAGGGCTCTGGTATGCGGGCCGGGGCCGGCTGGGCCTCACGTTGCTCGCAATCGCCATGCTCGGGCGAGGAGCCAGCGAGGTGCAGAAGTACTGGATCGGCCGCGACCGCCCGGATCTCGAAGCGCATCTCGTCGTCGTGAAGACGCGCTCTTTCCCGAGCGGCCACGCGAACAGTTCGATGATCTTCTACCTGATGGTCGCCCTGGCGCTCACCTCTGGCACGCGGTGGCAACGGCCCGCCGCGGTCGCCGCGATCCTCGTGTCACTGATGATCGGCACCAGCCGGGTCATGCTCGGCGTGCACTGGCCGAGCGACGTGATCGGCGGCTGGGCGTTCGGGCTGTTGTGGGTGATGCTGACGCTTCGGCCCGCAGAGCGGCTGCTGCGCGTTCCTAGACGTTGAAGCGGAACAGCATGACGTCGCCGTCCTGGACGACATATTCCTTGCCTTCGGACCTGAGCTTGCCGGCGTCGCGTGCGCCGGTCTCTCCGCCGCAGCTGATGTAGTCGGCATAGGCGATGGTTTCGGCGCGGATGAAGCCGCGTTCAAAGTCGCTGTGGATGGCGCCGGCCGCCTCCGGAGCCTTGGCGCCCTTGCGCACGGTCCAGGCGCGCGATTCCTTCGGTCCCGCGGTGAAGAAGGTGATGAGGCCGAGGAGCTCGTAACCGGCGCGGATGACCCGAGCCAGGCCCGTCTCGTGCAGGCCGAGGTCGGCAAGGAACGCCTCCCGCTCCTCGGTCGCAAGCGTGGCGATCTCGGCCTCGATCGCCGCCGAGACGACCACGGCCTTGGCGTTCTCCGCCGCCGCCTTTTCGAACACCCGGGCGGAGAGCGCGTTGCCCTCGGCGGCGTCGCCTTCATCGACGTTGCAGACGTAAAGAACGGGCTTGGCGGTGAGGAGCTGCGCACGCACCAGTGCCTTCTCTTCTTCAGCGTCCTTCGGCTGCGTCAGCCGAGCCGGCTTCGACGCACGGAGAAGCTCGAGCGCCTGTCCGAGGACCGAGGCCTCGACCTTCGCTTCCTTGTCGCCCTGCTGCGCTTTCTTGACCAGGTTGGGCACGCGGCGCTCGAGGCTGTCCAGGTCGGCCAGCATCAGCTCGGTCTCTACCGTCTCGGCATCGGCGATCGGGTCGACCCGGCCTTCGACGTGAGTGACGTCGCCGCCTTCGAAGCAGCGGAGCACGTGAACGATGGCATCCACTTCGCGGATGTTGGCGAGGAACTGGTTGCCGAGGCCTTCACCCTGCGAGGCGCCGCGGACCAGGCCGGCGATGTCGACGAACTCGATCTGGGTCTCGATCTCCTGCGCCGACTTCGCCGTGGCGGCGATCTTGTCGAGCCGCTCGTCAGGAACCGCGACGCGGCCGACGTTCGGCTCGATCGTGCAGAACGGATAGTTCGCCGCCTGCGCAGCGGCGGTCTCTGTCAGAGCATTGAAAAGCGTCGATTTGCCAACGTTCGGCAGGCCGACGATGCCGCAGCGGAAGCCCATGGATTCTCCGGTTTTGGGAAGCGGGAGGCGCTTAGCCGTTGACCGGCTTGATTGAAAGGGTGGTGAGCCCAGGTAGCGCGGGGTTCAGCCTCCAACAGCTAAGGACAAGTGCGTAATGCTGCGCGGCGGCTCAGTCTCTACGAGCCATCAGGTGCAATCTGCGTCGAGTGAGAACGTGACCGATCCAAACAATTCCGGCGACCGCTGGGCCGACATTGAACTGAGCGAAGAGCAACTCTCCCAACTGGTGCACCGTTTTTATGCGCGCGTGCGCGAAGATGCGGTGCTCGGCCCCGTGTTCAACGGCGCAATCCACGATTGGCCCGAGCATCTCGAGAAGCTGACGGCATTCTGGTCGTCCGTCATGCTGACCAGCGGGCGGTACAAAGGCAATCCCATGGCGGCGCACCTCAAGCAGCGCGAGGCGATCCGGCCAAGCATGTTCGACCGTTGGCTCCAGCTGTGGGCCGACACTGCGCGTGAGACGCTGTCGGAGCTCGGAGCTGCCAACGTCATTGCAAAGGCCGAGCGCATTGCCGAAAGCCTGCAGCTCGGCATGTTCTTGA
This sequence comes from Sphingomicrobium sp., assembly GCA_036392635.1. Lineage (GTDB taxonomy): Bacteria > Pseudomonadota > Alphaproteobacteria > Sphingomonadales > Sphingomonadaceae > Sphingomicrobium. Next base: position 5,258 of record DASVXN010000200.1, read on the forward strand.
GGCTCGACGGCGCGCGGCCGAACGCCGCCTGACCTCAAGCAAAGTTGAACGAGATGCTCAGGCGCTCGCCGCGGCCGGTGCCCGGCAGCACTTCGTGCCTCAGCCAGCTTTCCCAAAGCAGCAGAAGACCGGGCCGGGGCTCGATGGTGACGAAGGGGCGCAGCTCCTCCGGGGCGTCGGGACGGCGGGTCGGGGCCGCCATCATCAGCGGCAGGCGCGGATCTTCGAAGCGGATGGCTCCCGAGCCCGGGGGCACTTCGACGTACAGGGTCCCAGAGATGATGCTGTGCGGGTGGATGTGCGCGCTGTGGTGGCCGGTACCTTTGAGGAGGTTCACCCAGAGGCTGTCCAGCTTGGGCTTGCGGGCGAGCGCGAATGCGCATTCCTCCGCGAACGCGACGGCATGACGGTTCAGTAGTCTTGCCAGATCGGCAAACGCCGGGTCGCGTTTGGGCAGATCGCCGAGCGAGGCGTAGCTCGTATAACCGCTGTAGCGATGCTCGCTCGACCAACGCTGCCCGGCTTCGTCGTCCTCGGCCAACGTGCGGATGGAGTGGGCGAGTTCCTCCAGGAGCGATCCGTCGCCTAGGTCCGCCTCGTACAGGCGAGTCACGAATAGGGATCGGGCTGGCATGGCATTGCGCTCTGCGGGCGGAGCGCGGCTGAGGCAAGGGCGTGGACAGGCGCGGCGGGACTGCTAGCCTCCGGTTGAATTCCGGGAGGGTCCTGAATGCGCCGTTGGTTGTTCGCGTCTTCGCTGTCGGTTGCGCTCGTCGCTGCGCTTGCCCAGCCTGTCGTTGCTGCACCTTCGCCAGGCAAGGCAGGGCCGGAGAAGCCGCTGCTCGACGTCAAGGCTGATGCGAAGACCGGCAAGATCATCGCGACCTTTCCGAAGGCCGGTCCCGACGGCGTCTCGGCGCGTTATATTTATCTGACGCAGCTCGAGACGGGGCTGGGGTCCGCCCCGACGCAGCTCGACTTCGGTGCTGCCAGCAACTCGCGCATCCTCGTGTTCCGGCGTGTCGGCAAGAAGGTCGTCGCCGACGTCGAGAACAGCAAGTTCGTGACCAGCAACGCGGCCGAGCAGCGGACGACGGAGCGCAGCTTTCCAAGCTCGCCGCTGTGGATGGGTTCGGTCGACAAGGAGCTTCCGGACGGATCGTACCAGGTCGACCTGTCGGGTTTTCTCGCCCGCGACGACATCGGCATCCCGCGCGTGGTGAAGAACATCGGTGGGGGCGAGTTCAAGTTCGTGCCGGAGTTGAGCGCCGCCGATCCGGGCTTCGTGAAGGTGTTCCCGAGAAACGTCGAACTGGCGGCGCGCATCGCCTTCCGCTCGGACGAGCCGAAGGACGAGATGAACAACATCCTGCCCGGCGACAACACGCTCAGCGTGGTGGAGCGGCACTCGCTCATCGCGCTGCCCGAGCAGGGCTACGTGCCGCGGACTGACCCGTACGGCTACTCGATCGGCCGGCAGCAGGTGGATTTCTCGAAGCCGCTCGGCGCTCCGATCGTGAGCGACCTCGCGCGGCGGTTCCGGCTCGAGAAGGTCGATCCGGCGGCAGCGCGGTCGCCGGTCAAGAAGCCGATCGTCTTCTACGTGGATTCGACCATGCCGCCGGCGATCCGCGACGCCGTCAAGGAGGGCGTCGGCTGGTGGACGCAGGCTTACGATGTCGCGGGGTTCCAGGATGCGTTCCGGGTCGAGGTGCTGCCGGAAGGAGCCGACCCGCTCGACGTCCGCTACAATGTGGTGAACTGGGTCAACCGGGCGACGCGCGGCTGGTCCTACGGGCAGCCGATCGACGATCCGCGCACCGGCGAGATCATCAAGGGCGCGGTGGTGCTCGGTTCGCTGCGCGCGCGGCAGGACATGATCATCTTCCAGTCGCTGGTGGGGGCGGGGCTGACCGGTACCGGCGATCCGAACGATCCGATCACGGCGACGCTGGCGCGGCTGCGGCAGCTTGGAGCGCACGAGGTTGGGCATGCGATCGGGCTTGCGCACAATTTCGCGGCGAGCACGCAGGGGCGCTACTCGGTGATGGATTATCCGGCGCCTCGGATCACGCTCGTGAACGGCGCGCCCTCGCTGAAGGATGCTTATGGCGTCGGTTTGGGCCCGTGGGACCGCTGGGCGATCAAGTGGCTGTACGGCGCGCGGACCGACGCGGACGCTGGTCCAGCGATCGGCGAGGCACGCGCCAGCGGCCTGCGGTTCGTCGCCGACCAGGATGCGCGGCCGGTAGCGACGGCGCAGCCGCTCGGTGCGCTGTGGGACGATGCAGCGGACCCGATCGGCGAGCTCCGGCGGATGATGGAGGTGCGCCGCGCCGCGGTCTCGCGGTTCGGGACTAACGCGCTGCCGGCGGGCGACCAGCTTGCCGAGCTACGCCGCGCGTTCGTGCCGATCTGGCTGCTCGACCGCTACCAGATCGAGGCTGCCGCCAAGTCGCTCGGGGGAGTGGACTTCCCTTATGCGACAGCGGGCGAGGGGAGGTCGGCGCGGACGGTTGCGGGCGCTACGCAATGGGCCGCGCTCTATGCGCTGCTCGACACGATCACGCCGGCAGAGCTGACGGTGCCGGCGCGCCTGCTGCCCATGCTGTCGGGCGCGTTCGGCGGGAATTCCGACCGACAGGCCGACATCGAGCTGATCCCTACTGCGGGCGGTCCCGTGTTCGATCCGCTGAAGGCGAGCGAGATCGGCGCGGTGCAGACGCTCAACTCGCTGCTTGCTGCGGACCGGCTCAACCGCCTCGAAGCGCAGCATGGCGCGGACGCGACCGTGCCGTCGCCGGAGCAATTGGTGGAGCTCCTGCTTGGCCGGACGATGGCTCAATCGGGCAATGACGTGGGGCGGCGGGTCGCGACGACGACGGTGCTGGCGCTGGCGCGCGTTCAGCGCAACGCCGACCTGTCGCCGACGATTGCCTTTCAGATCGCGGGAAGGCTCGACCGGCTTGCCGACGAGCTGCAGCGATCGCGCGGGGTGCAGCAGGACTGGGGCAGGGGCCTCGCGGCGCTGCTCAAGGACCGCCAGGCGCTCGACAAGGCACTGGATGACACGTCGCGGCTGCCGAGGGTACCACCCGGCATGCCGATCGGCATGGAGGACGTGTTCTAGTCGTCCTGATGTAGCCGGAGCGCGACCTCGCTCATGAAGCGGGCGTCGTCTCCGTCGGCGAGCCACTCGGCCTCGCTCGCGATGGCGGCCAGGAGGTCGGACAGGGGCTCCATCTC
>DASVXN010000201.1:0-5922 GCA_036392635.1 Sphingomicrobium sp.
TGTCGGCTTAGCCGCATGTGCCGACCTGTCCGTGAAGGTGGCGACTGCCTGGGGCAATGCGGCAGCCGTCCGCGCCGGGACCTCGCGCGTCTCGACCTTGTAGCTTGCTACGTGAAGCAGGTTGCGCGGCTCCGTTGAGACCGCCGCCGGCGCTCCGCCGTCATCCGTCGCCGGCTCAGCCAGGGCGGGCTTTTTCTCCGGCGCAGGCGCAGAAGCGAGCACCACCGGAGCCTTGAAGTCGGGCTCATGCTCGGGCGCCTGCAGACGCGCGAGCTCGAAGCCACCCTTCAGCAGCTGGTCTGCAGCGGGCGCGGACAGCGCGAAGGCGCCGGCGTTCCAGCGCTCGAGCTGGGACAGGCGCCCACGAGTGCCGATCTCCGTCTGCAGCACACGCATGTCGCGCTGGGCAAGGACGATCTTGGTCTCGACATCCTCCAGCTGCGCGCGCTCCGAGGCGACGCGGAGCGAGACGAGATAGCAGCCAAGCGCCGCTCCGGCGCAGCTGGCGACCATGAAGACCGAGCGGAAGCTGCGGCTACTCATTGCAGGCTTTCCCTGTGATTGGTTGTGCGTGAAGGCGCCGAAGTACGGACGGCGGAACGAAGGCGTGCCGAGCGCGCACGAGGATTGGCGACAAGCTCGTCTTCGGAAGGGGCGACCGGCTTGGCGACTTGCTCGAAGGTCGGCTGGTTGGGATCGGCAACCTGCGGCCGATGGCGCGAACCCGCAGGCGTCGCGCCGCTGCGCTCACGCAAGAACCGCTTAACAATGCGGTCCTCCAGGCTGTGGAAGGTGACGATGGCCAGGCGACCGCCCGGCTTCAGAGCGCGCTCGGCGGCTTCGAGGCCCTGCTCCAGCTCCTCCAGCTCGGCATTCAGGTGGATACGAATCGCCTGGAAGGTGCGGGTCGCGGGATCGCTCTTCTGACCCGGACGGAACCCGGCAGCGCGGCGCACGATGGCGGCCAGCTCGGCGGTACGCTCGACAGGACGTGCGGCAACGATGGCACGGGCAATTGCCCGGGCGCGCGGCTCCTCCCCATAGTCGCGCAGGACCCGGGCAATGTCGGCCTCCTCGGCCGAATTCAGGAACTCGGCGGCGGTCAGGCCCGACTTGCTCATGCGCATGTCGAGCGGTCCGTCGCCCTGGAATGAAAAGCCGCGCTCGGCGCGGTCGAGCTGCATCGAGCTGACGCCGATATCGAGGGCTATGGCATCGACCTGGCCGATCCCGCGCTCATTAAGGACGCGGTCCATCTGGCTGAACCGCTCTTCGATGAGCGTGAGACGCGGGTCCGGGACGAGCGATGGCCCTGCAGCGATCGCATCGGGGTCGCGATCGAAGCCGATCACTCGTCCCGCCCCCGCCGAGAGCAGGGCGCGCGTGTAGCCGCCTGCTCCGAATGTTCCGTCCACGACGGTTTCCCCGCCGTTCAGTTGGAGTGCCGCGACGACGTCACTGACCAGCACCGGCACATGGGGGGCAATCCGTGGGCCAGTGCTGGTCATGACACGCCTCGCTCTTCGAGGCGGAAACGGGCGATATCCTTGAGGTCCTCGGGGATGCGGTCATCCTCGAGGAGCAGCTGCGGGTTCCAGATCTGGAACGTCTCGCCGGTGCCGAGAAACAGGGCCAGATCGGTGATCTGGCCCTTCCGCCGCATCATTGGGGGCAACAATATGCGGCCGGAACTGTCGTAAGGGGTCTCCTCGGTGGCTGCGAAGGCCATGAGGTTGCGCTGCTGATATTCCAGCTGCGCGTCGGGGTTCGTCTCTTCCTTCTCGAGCAAGCGCTCGAGCTTGGCGTGCTTCAGCGCCGCATATGCGGGGTCATAGGCGCTGAGGCACGGGAAGGCCTCGTGCTTGGCAAGGACGATGGTGCGGGCGTCGCCCCGGCGTTCGATCACGCCTCGAAGGAATGCGGGAATGGATACGCGGCCCTTTCCGTCGACCGCGTTCAGTGCGCTGCCCTGAAACAGATGCTCTAGCGCCACGACCCAAACCACTCCCCGTTCGGAGCGCATGAGCCATCGGCCGCAGAACGTGCCGTCGCACGCACCCGCGTCAGGTTCGAATCAAAGGGTTAGCACCCCCGCGCTCCAGTGATGTTGGTAACTCAACATCCTCTGGGAAACAATGGGATTTCGTGGGAATTAATGGGTTTCCGTGGGCAATGGCGGAAATCTGCGGATTTCAGATGGGCTGATTTGGCCTGGTTCTACTCCTGTTCTTAAGCGGCAACCCTGTGGATAAGTATGTGACTCAAGCGAATCACGAACCCGTCAGTCTGGCAAGAGCGGCGAGCAGCGCATCGAGGTTTTCGCTGGCGCCTGGCCCAAGCTGAGCGACGTTCATGAAGTCGGCATCGGCAACAATCATGGCGCGTCCGCCGCCAACGCGGCATTCAGCGACGAGCTGGTCGGGCTGGACATCGCACGTCCCATGCAGCGTTCCGGGTGACGCCGTCAGGACCTTGCGGCCGGCAAGATGTCGGGTGCCGGCACCCCTACGTCCGGGCGCGTCGAGCTTCAGCCCCCAGTGCACCAGGAGCCCCGTGTCGGCGAACATCGGGGGCGGGCGCGTGAGATCGCCAAGCGGCCGCTTGCTCGGCCATTCGAGCAGCGGATCCGCTAGCAGGAGCAGGCGGCCTCCACGCCGCACCCACTGATCCAGGACGACCAGGTTCTCGGGGGCCTGCGCCTGCGGCTGGGCCATGAGCAGGAGCCGTCCCTTCGCAAGCTCCGCCCCATCGGCGACACTGATCGGGACGACGCGGTAGTGGGACTGCAGCGCTGTCAGAGCGGGCGAGCCTCCCCCTTGCAGCGAGAAGTCTTCGTTGAACAACAGCGGCAGGCTGGTGAGCAGCAGCAAGGCGGGGCGCTCGCTGGCGGGTCGCGCCTGTGGTTTTGGAGGCGGAGTGCGGATGGCGGCAATCCCGATCGCCGCGACCGCCAACCCGATCAAGCAAGCAAGGACGAGTGCGCGTCGCCGCGCGCGCGTCACTGACTGTTCGCTTGACTGTTGTTGTTCAGGTCCGAAGCGCCGGGGGCAACCCCAAGCTCGGCCAGTGGCTCGCTCGGCTCGTTAGCGGCAGCTTGCTGAGCGGCGTTGTTCGCCTCGTCACGGCTCGATCGGCTGATGATGGAGCCCAGCAGGACGAGCAGAAAAGCAAAGGCAAGCCCGGTCAGCCCGATGCGAATGCGCTGAGCGCTGCTGCCGGCCTGGTAGGGCATCGTCATCGACGAAGCTATGTCCAGCGTCGACGATATGCAAGAACATCACCTTGACGATGGGCGACTCGTTCGTGAAGGGCGGTGACCTATGACTCGCACTCCCCTCCTGATCACGCTTGCTGTCGCCGCCGCGCTCGCCGGCTGCGGCAAGGACAATCACACCATCGTCGCCGGCGACCCCGGCGACAATGACGTCAACGCTGCGGCGAACGGCCCGATCGCGCTTCCGCCGTCGGTCGTCTCGACCAAGGTCTATCGCTGCGCCGACGACAAGATCGTCTATGTGGATTGGCTGTCCGACAACAAGTCGGCAAACCTCCGCACGGACAAGGGCGGTAGCCCGACCCAGGTCACGACCGCGGAGCCCGGCAAGCCGATGGTCGCCGCCGGCGGCTATTCGCTCGAAGGCACCGGATCCGACGCCTCGGTGAAGATCGCCGTCCCCGGCCACCCCGCGCAGAGCTGCAAGGGCTAACCCAACTGTCGTTCAACACTCCCCTCGGCTGCCGTTGACGGTTCGCAGAGGGGAGTATTCCTATGTTCCTTAGCCGGCGCTCATTCACAGGCGGTGCCTTGAGCGCCGCGCTTGGCGGCCAGCTTTCGGCGCGGGCACTCGCGGAGCCAAGCCGCGACATCAGTGGCGCGCTCGCCGCTATCCGCGCCTTCGCTCAGGCCGATGTTGCCTTCAATCGTCTGCCCGGCATGACGCTCGCGCTGGTCATGCCCGACGGGCGCCGGACGGTGCTCGACTTCGGCTACTCGAACGCCGACGCGCGGACGCCGATCACGCCTAACACACTGTTCCAAATCGGCTCCATCACGAAGGTCATGGTAGCCGCGCTTGTGCATCAGCTGGCGGCTGAGCGCCGGCTGCGGCTTACGGACCGGGTCAGCGCCTTGCTCCCCGACGTGCCTCTGCCCCGGGGAAACGCCGTGGAGGTCCAGCACCTGCTCGACCATGTTGCCGGCCTTCCCGACGATGCGCCGATGTTTCCCGCGGGCGGACTGTGGACCGCCTATGCTCCTGGTGCCCACTGGCACTATTCCAACACCGGCTACGAGATCCTCGGCAAGCTGGTCGAGCACGTCTTGCGCAAGCCCCTTGCCCAGGTCCTTCGCGAACGGATCTTCGCGCCACTCGGGATGAACCGCTCGCGCGGAGCGATCGTCGATGCCGACCGGCTCCTCTATGCCCAGGGCTATGAGGGTGCAGACCGCATCTCACCCTACGTCCGTGGCGTCCCGCTTGCGCCGGCGCCGTGGGTCGACATGACCGCCGGCGCGGGCTGCGTCGCCTCAACCGCCGAAGACATGCTCCCATTCCTCAAGACGCTTGCGAACGCCGCTCAAGGAAAGGGCGGGCTCGGGCTGTCGCCGCAGCAGGCGCAACTGCTCACGAGCCGAGCCGTCCCGAGCAACGTGCCGGCCATGAGCTATGGCAACGGGCTGATGCACGTTGGAGAAGCTGGACGTCGCTACCTCCACCACACCGGCGGAATGCTGTCCTTCTCCTCCTCGTTTCACGTCGACGTGGCGAGCGGCGCCGGGGCATTCGCCAGCTCGACGCTCGGCGCCTTTGCCGAATACCGCCCCCGCCTCCTCACCCGATTCGCCGTCGACGCACTGACCAACGCCGAACTCGGCCGCCCCGCCCCGGTCCCGCCGCCGCTCGACATCGGACTCCCGAACGCCGGCAGCTACGTCGGGCGCTATACGGGTCCGCATGGCGCATTCGAGCTGCGCCCAGGATCGCCATTGACGATCGTGGCGGGCGGGCAATCGGCTCCGCTGCAGCCGGTTGCGGAAGACATCTTCCGCACGACGCATCCGCTGTTCCGGCAGTATGGTCTCATGTTCGAACGGAACGCCGGCGCCGTAGCCCTCGCCCACTGGGGTCCGAAATCCTTCGCTCGCGAGGGCGCTGGCGCCGCGGTGCCCCCTTCCGATCCGGCGCTCGCGCGGCTCGCCGGCCGCTATTTCAACGACAACCCCTGGTATGGCCCGATGCCGGTGGTCGAGCGCGGTGGCCGGCTGTGGATCGGCACCGAAACTCCGATGGCGAAGATCGGCGACAATCTGTGGCGCGTCGGAAGGGAGAACTGGTCCCCTGAGCGTGCCTCCTTCGCCGACTTCCTGGACGGCCGCCCGCAGACCTTCGTCTACTCCGGCGTCGAGTTCGCGCGCCACGACGTCTAGGCTTGTGTCGGGTAGGCGGCTAGGAGCGCCGCCATGGACGTGCTCGAAGCTCCTGCCATCACCCCTCAGATCGTTGCCGAACACGGGCTTGCCCCCGAGGAATACGATCGGATCCTGAAAGCCCTGGGCCGCGAGCCGAACCTCGTCGAGCTCGGTATCTTTTCGGTCATGTGGTCGGAGCATTGCAGCTACAAGAGCTCGCGGGTCCATCTGAAGAAGCTGCCGACGTCGGCCCCATGGGTGATCCAGGGTCCCGGAGAAAATGCCGGCGTGATCGACATCGGCGACGGCGACGCGGCGATCTTCAAGATGGAGAGCCACAACCACCCGTCGTACATCGAGCCCTACCAGGGGGCTGCGACCGGCGTCGGCGGCATCCTCCGCGACGTGTTCACGATGGGCGCTCGGCCGGTGGCGAACCTAAACGCGCTACGCTTCGGGCGTCCCGATCACCCCAAGACCCGGCACCTCGTGGCTGGCGTGGTCGCCGGAAT
>DASVXN010000202.1:0-3577 GCA_036392635.1 Sphingomicrobium sp.
TGGCGGCGGCGGTTTCCGCGGCGGCGGCGGAGGCGGTGGGGGAATGCCCCCGCAGGTCGTCGGCGAAGGCAAGGGCGTCGTCAAATTCTTCAACCCGCAGAAGGGCTTCGGCTTCATCGTCCGGGATGACGGCGGTGAGGACGTGTTCGTCCACATCTCAGCGGTCGAGCAGGCAGGTCTTTCGGACCTCGCGGACGGTCAGCCGCTGGAGTTCACGCTCGTCGATCGCGGCGGCCGTGTCTCGGCGACCAACCTTCGGATCGAAGGCGACCCGATGCCGGTCGAGCGTAGCGGCGGCGGTGCCGGCGCTGGAGCCGGTGGCGATCGCGGTCCGCAGCGCCAGCTGACGGGCGAAAAGGCGAGCGGAACGGTGAAGTTCTTCAACGCCATGAAGGGCTTCGGCTTCATTCAGCGCGACGACGGCCAGCCGGACGCGTTCGTTCACATCTCGGCTGTTGAGCGGGCGGGCATGCCGACCCTCAACGAAGGCGACCGGCTCGAGTTCGAGCTCGAGGTGGACCGTCGCGGCAAGCATGCCGCAGTGAACCTTCAGCCGATCAGCTAAGGAACAGTCCCTCTACCGAGGGGGCGAGGGGCCGGCCGGACAGCAGTCCGCCGGCCCCTTTTCTTTGGCTACATCGCGCTCGCATAGAAGGACGCGAGATCGGCCTTCAGCTGCCGCGACGAGACCGGGTCGATGTACATCATGTGGCCCGCGGCATAGTAAGTGTAGCGGATGTTGCGCAGCTCGCCGGGGCCGAGCTGCATGTGCCCGATGTCATATTCCGCCCCGGCGAACGGCGTCGCGAGATCGTAGAGCCCGTTAACGGCGAGCAGCTTGAGGTTCGGATTTTCACGCATGGCGGCGGCGAGGTCGACGCTGGTGTCCGCGGCCGTTTGCGGACGACCCTGGCCGCCCGCGTTATGCTTCCAGTCCCACAGCGGGAAGACCGCCGGGTTGTTCGGCCGGTAGGTCAGCGGGGTGCGGTAGCCGAGATCACGGAACAAATAGTCGTTAATCATCGCCGTCCATGCGCCGGAGATGGCGCGGTCCTGCGGATCGTATTCGGCGGCTTCGCCGGCGCGGTCCGGATCGCTGCCGGTGAAGCGTGAGTCGAGGCGGCCGACGATTCGGCCTTCGCTCCGCAGAAGCTCCTTGCGGAAGCGGCTGGGATCGACGCGGAGGTTGTTGGCGAGCAGGTAATCGGGGGTCAGCCCCGTGAAGCGCGCTGCCTCCTCGGCGACTGCTCGACGCTCCGTTTCGGCAAGGCCGTTGCCCTGCTGCAGCGCGGCGGAATAGCGGCCGCGGGCGAAGTTGCGCGCATCCTGGAGGAAGCTTTCCAGCGGCGGCTTGTTCGCGACCCGATTGTGGTACCAGGCCGTCGCCGCATAGGTCGGCAGGATGTTGACGTAGGTCTGGTCGTAGTCGCTGAAGAGCTGCCCGATGCTGAGCACCGTCGACATCAGGGTCACGCCATTGAGCTGCACGCCCTTGGCCGCCAGCGAACGGCTGAGCCCCGCGGCGCGTAGCGTGCCGTAGCTCTCGCCGATGATGAACTTGGGGCTGTTCCACCGACCGTAGATGGTCAGCCAGCGCTGGATCGCGCGGGTGAAGGCGTCGAGATCGTTATCGACGCCGACGAGATCCTTAGTCTCCGCCTTGCCGACCGCTCGCGAAAGGCCCGTCGTGGGCGCATCGATGAAGACGAGATCGCTGACGTCCAGCAGCGTGTCGGGGTTCGACGCCAGCCGGAATGGAGCCGGCCCGGCCATCTCGGGGCGTGACGCGTCGATCTTGAGCGGTCCAACCGAGCCCATGTGCAGCCACATGGTCGACGAGCCCGGGCCGCCGTTGAACAGGAAGGTGACGGGCCGCGGACGCCCGGTCGAAGGGACCGTATAAGCGACGTAGAAGATGCTCGCCGTCGGGTCGCCCTCTTCGTTGCGGATCGTCAGGTGTCCGGGAGTCACGGTATAGGCAAGCGTCCGGCCGCCGAACGGAATGGAGCGGCGCACCGGCTGCGCGTCCTCGGCGATGCTGGCCTTCGCGGAATCGGACTCAGCCTTCGGTGCGGGCGTCGCCGCCTTCATGTCCTTCGGCGGGGTGTCGCCGGCCTTGTTCTCTTGGGCCAGGGCAGGCGCGCTCAGCACGAGCGCGATCGCAAGCAGAGACGAACGCATTACTGTCCTTTCATCGGAATGGGGCGGCCCTGGACCATGACATAGCCGACGCGTTGGACGGCGGTGCGGTCGGTGAGGGGATTGCCCTGAACGGCAATCAGGTCGGCGGACTTGCCGGGATCGAGCGTGCCCGTCTCGGCGGAGAGGCCCATCAGGTCGGGGCCACCCTTGGTCGCGGCGATCAGCGCGTCGCGGGGCGTCATCCCGCCCTTGGTGACCATCAGCTCGACTTCCTTGTTAGCTTCGCTGTGCGGTGCCACGGCGCTGTCGGTTCCAAGCGCGATCTTGACGCCGGTGCGGTAGGCGAGGTTCAGGCCCTTGCCCCAGACGCCGAGCGTCTGCCGGGTCTTGGCCTCCATGGCTGGCGTCAGCTTGCCGGTGCCGAGCGCGCGGCTGACGCCGCTGAACGCCATCAGCGTCGCCGAATAGTAGGTGCCGTGCGCTTTCATCGCGCGCGCTCCCGCCTCGTCGAGGAAGGTGCCGTGCTCGATGGAGTCGATGCCGGCATTGGTCGCGGCGAGGATGCCGCGGGCGCCGTGAGCATGCGCCGCCGTCTTGAGGTGCATGGCATGCGCCATGTCGACGATGCCCTTGAGCTCGGAATCGGTGAAATGCTGCTCGAGGCCCATCGCGCCCGGGTCGAGCACGCCACCCGTGGCCATGACCTTGATCACGTCGACGCCGTCGGCCGCGAGCTTGCGGACGACTTTCTGGCACTCCTCGACGCCGGTGCAGACCGATGGATTGAGGTGGGCGTCGTTCACCGCCTCAGCAAGCTCCGGAGGAAGGCCGGTGGCGGCATCCGCATGCCCGCCGATGATGGATAGCGGCCCGCCGGACACCTTGATGCGCGGTCCCGGGAAGCGCCCGTCAGCAACGGCGTCTCGGATCGCCAGCACGGTCGCAGTGTCGCCGCCGAGGTCGCGGACCGTGGTGAAGCCGCCGCGCGCCATGTCGAGCGCGTGCGTCAGGCCGACCGTGGCGGCGTAGGGGTTCGAATATTTCTTGGTGAACCCGACATACCAGGGCTGCCCGCTGTCCTGGCTGAGGTGCACGTGGACGTCGGTCATGCCCGGCATGACGGTTAGATTGCGCTGGTCGACGACAATCGCCCCGGCAGGCGCGGTGAAGCCCGGTTCGATCCGGGCGATCCTGCCGTCCGTCACGATCACGGTCGAGTTGCCGCGCGCCGGCTGTGCGGCGTCGACGATCAGGTGCCCGGCCTGGATGGCATAGGTTTCGGCATTGGCCGCTGCGGCCATCGCCAGTGCCGCAGCACCGGCAAGCAAAGCTTTGAACATTGAGGACCCCCTCGGAAGAGGGGCTAGGCTTAACGCGCTTCTCTCGCGCTTCAAGTTACCAGTGACAGCAGGGTTGCGACCTGATCGGCTTCATG
>DASVXN010000203.1:0-2633 GCA_036392635.1 Sphingomicrobium sp.
CCATCGTCGCCGTCCGGGCCGTTCGCCATCCTGATCAGCTTCGAAATCATCAGACTCTAAAATATGGCAGCCCGCAGAAACGCGGCAAGTCAGCACTTAGCAGCATATCGGTAAAAAAATGGCGGCCGCCCCAAAGTGGAGCGGCCGCCCGTCAGTCGTTGCCCTGACTAGGAGGGGAGAGGGTCAGGCAACGAGAGTGTTGAAGCGCTCGGCGTTCGCCGAAGCGCGGTTCGAAAGCGGCTGGAACGCCTCGCCGGCGAGCTTCACCAGCGACTCGGTCAGGCGCGAGCTCTCGGCGACTGCACGGTCGAAGGAAGCGCGAGCGAAGTCGCTCTGCAGCTGCAGATACTCGGTCGGCGACTTGGCTTCGGCGAGCGAGCGGATCGCGCCGGCGGCCTGCTCGAAACCGTCACGGCTCGAGCTGACAGCCTCCTGACCGATCGAGCGAGCGCCCTCGGCGGCAACACGGCCGGCCTCAACCACCGCCTCGACGTTCGCACGGGCGAGGTCGGCGAGCTCTTCGGCGACCTTCTGGCTGCGCTTCACGAGATCCTGGCTGCGCTCGTTCGCTTCGCTGTAGAGGTTCTGGAACGGCGCGAAGGCCGGAACGGCGTCGAAGCCGCCAAAGAAGTTCTTCGTCACAGTCTGGGTCCTTTCCTGAGCCGCAGCGGCGGTCTTGCGCGCGGCAGTGCTTGTCTTGCGGGTGGTCGTACGAGTGGTCTTCGCAGCGCGCGCCGTGCGGCGAGTCGCGGCCTTCACGGCCTTTTCCTGCGCCGCAGCCTCACGGCGAGCAGCGCGCGCCGCGGCTGCACGGGTGCGCTTGGCCGTCTTGGCGCTCTCCGCCACGACTTTCTCGACCGTGTCGGCAACAGCTTCGGCAACCTTGGCCGGAGCTTCGGCGGCGGCCTGCGCCTCAACCTTGGTTTCGTCTGCCATCATCAATTCCTCCGAATGCTGCACTGCACAATATACATTGCGACGCAACATTTCAAGGTCGTTTTGTGCGGCGCAGCATCAGCTCGCTTGACGCACGAGCCCTCTGCGAAGCAAGAGCGGCCATGGACCTGAAGCCAGACCAGCCGACGCGTCAGCGCCGCGGCCTCCTCATCGTTCTCTCCTCCCCCTCCGGTGCCGGTAAGTCGACCATCGCGCGCATGCTGCTGGACGCGGACAAGGAGGTGACGATGTCCATCTCCGCCACCACCCGGCCCAAGCGGCCCGGCGAAGAGGACGATGTCGACTACCATTTTGTGGACGACGACGGCTTCGACGCAATGATCGACGATAATGAGTTCGTCGAATGGGCGCCCGTGTTCGGATACCGTTACGGCACTCCGAAGGCGCCCGTGAAGCAGGCTCTCCGTCAGGGCCGAGACATTCTGTTTGATATCGACTGGCAGGGAACCCAGCAGCTTCAGGCAGCGATGGGCGAGGACCTGGTCTCGATCTTCATCCTGCCGCCCTCTGTGCAGGAACTCGAGCGTCGCCTGCGCAGCCGCGGGACCGACAGCGATCAGGTGATCGCCGACCGGATGTCACGCGCTGCGGCCGAGATCAGTCACTGGCCCGAATATGAGTATGTGCTGGTCAATCGCGACATGGACCAGTGTCTTGCCCAGGTGCGCGCGATTGTCGCGGCCGAGCGGCTGAAGCGCACGCGCCGCCTCGGCCTGGTGCCGTTCGTTCGCGACCTCATCGGGCCGCAGCACTAGTCCAGCAGGTCGAGGAACCGCGCCGCCGAGAAGAAGTCGCGCCGGCGGTTCTCCAGCGCTGCTTCCGCCTCTGCGTCGGCGCCCCATTGCTCGAGCTGCCAGCGCTCGTCGATGCTCACCGCGCTCCAGGCTTCCTCCGGCGTGATCGCCTTCTCCAGCACTGCCAGCGCCGCCAGCAAGGAGCCGCCGATCGTCACCAGCGGAGACAATCCTGCGAGGCGGAACGGATCGAGCGCGACGATCGCGTGCCGCAGTTGCTCGACCGTCGCTTCGGGCTGAGGCACATGCATTAGCCCGGAGGTTGTCACGAAGTCGACGTCGTACCGACGCCGTGCCCAGCCGAGCAGCGCGCCCCACTGCTCCTCCTGGCGGCCAACGAGCCCGCGAGGCCCCTCGGCACGGTAGCAAGCAAGGTCCGCCTCGGCGTAGCGCGCGAGACCGTCGGCAAACGCCTGCGGGTCTGGGCGGACGCGATCGATCGCCGCGTTGGCGAGCCCCGTCAGCGGCATGGCGCGCGGATCCACGGTCTCGCCGGTCGAACGCCATTCCTCGGCGATCGCTTCCGCAAGGGCTTCAGTGGGCACGAGAAGCGCCTCTCGTGCCGGCGTCTTTACCGGGCGCCGGTCCAGGCCGATGCCGAAGCCGTCACCTTCCCGCTCGACGCTCACCTCTTTCCAGAAGCGCTTCACCGGCCTTCGGCGTCCTGCTTGTCCCACGCGCGCTTCAGCAGGTGCGGCGCAATCAATGCGTCGAGCACGCCGGCTATGGCGACGATTGCGCCGAGCTGCGGCCAGCCGCCGGGCCGAACGAGATTGGTGTAGATGATGGCGATGCCAACAAAGAAGATCGCCAGGCCACCGAGCCGCAGGACCGTGTAGATCAGCAGCCGCTTGCGGGCCAATTCATCGGCTGGGGTCATCT
>DASVXN010000204.1:0-13865 GCA_036392635.1 Sphingomicrobium sp.
GCCGGTGCCGGAGAGCACCGCCGACTGCAGCAAATCGGTCATCTCCGCGGCGACCCAAGGCGCAACCAGGACGCGTTGGTCATCCGCCTCGTGGCTGTAGAGCACCCGTCCGTCGGCGGTGACGACGCGGCGTATGCCGTAGGGCGTAACCGCCACTCCCTTGTTGCCGACCGAAGCGAAAGCGCGCGTGAGCTCGAGCAGCCGGACGTCGCTGCTGCCCAGCACCATCGACGGGTAGGTGGAGATCGGCGTCGTGATTCCGAAGCGCCGGGCCATGTCGGCGATGGTGGAAAAGCCGACCTGCGAACCAATCTTCGCGCTCACCGTGTTCAGCGACCGCGAGAAGGCCTCACGCAACGTAACCGGTCCAAGATTCTGGCGTTCCGCGTTCCGAGGGCTCCAGCCGTCGATCGTCACGGGCTCGTCGACGATCGTGTCGGTGGGCTTCATTCCGGACTCGAGCGCAGCAAGATAGACGAACAGCTTGAACGCGGAGCCCGGCTGACGCTGAGCTTGGGTCGCCCGATTGTAGATAGATGCGACATAGTCCTTGCCGCCGACCATCGCGCGCACCGCGCCATCCCGGTCGATTGCGACCAGGGCCCCTTGGGCACCATCGGGAGCATGGGCACGCACCGATTTGTCCGCGGCGACCTGCATATTCGGGTCCAGCGTCGTCCAGACGTCGATAGGGTCGTTCGTCCGGTCGATCAGCGTATCGAGCTGCGGGAGGGCCCAATCGGTGAAGTAGCGTACGCTATTCTGCCGGGTGGTCTGCTGGATGCGAACGGTCGCCGGGTCGGCCTGATCGGCCGTGTCCTGCGTGATGAAGCCGTTCCGCACCATTTCCCTTAGGACGACACTGGAGCGGCCGCGCGCCGCTTCGATATCCGCACTCGGCGAATAGTTGGACGGCGCCTTAACAAGGCCGGCAATGATCGCGGCCTCGCCCAGGCTCAGGTGATCGGCGCCGTGGCCGAAGAACTTCCGTGAGGCGGCGTCGATTCCGTAGGCACCGCCGCCGAAATAGACGCGGTTGAGGTAGAGCTCGAGGATCTGGTCCTTGGTGAACTTTCGCTCCAGCGCCAGGGCGAGAATGCCCTCCTTCACCTTGCGTCCGAACGTCCGGTTGTTGGTCAGGAAGATGTTGCGCGCGAGCTGCTGAGTGATCGTCGAACCGCCCTGCCGCCAGCGGCCGGACTGAAGCCGCACCTGGATCGATCGCGCGATGCCGATGGGATCGACGCCCAAGTGGCCGCGGAAACGCCGATCTTCGGTCGAGATCATGGCCGCGCGCATCTCCGCGGGGATGCGATCGTAGGGTAGCCACTGGCCGAAGCTGGGGCCCATCTGAACCAGAACCTGCCCATTGGCTGCACGGACGCGGATCATCTGCCCGAGGTCGCTGCGCTTGGTCAGGTCGCCGTATCCGGGCAGGTAGGCAACGGCCACACCGACGGCGATGATCAGCGCGAGGATGCCGAGAAGGCCCGCATAAGCGACGCCCTTGATGATGCCCATGGAGGTGGAGCGTCCTTTAGAAGTCGACGGGGAGCGGGCCATTCAGGCAGCTTGGATAGAAAGACGCAGGCGGCGCGACAATAGCAGCAGTTTCGGCTCACCCATCGAACGAACGTGGCGGTCACGAGGTTAGTGGCGCCTTAACCGTGTTTTAGGGCCGGCCCGGTTAGATGCGCAGAATGGCTGCTGTCTGGAAGCTCGCGTTTCTGCTCTCATGTCTGGTGCTATCGGGGCCGGCCGTCGGACAGTGCCGACTCTGCGGTCAGCCCTCGACGAGCGCTGTGCCGGTCGACAGCCAGGCGGGCGACGTTCAGCTGCAGATCGAGACGAATCTCAATTTCGACCGGATGATCCTGTCGGGCGGCGGCAACGGCGGCGCGACCATCCGTCCGGATGGTTCGAACGGGGTCGAAGGTTCTGTGATGCAGCTGGGGCCTCGCGCGACCGTCGGCACGGTGCTCGTCCACGGCGATCCAAATCGCGCTGTCAGAGTGCAGATGCCGCGCCGCGTGCAGCTGTTCTCATTGTCGGGCGGGCAAATCACCGTCGATGACCTGAGCGCAGACGTGCCGACCGTCACGCGGCTCGACGCGGCTGGCAACCTGAGTTTTCGGTTTGGCGGCAGGATCATCCTAACGGGGGACGCAGACGGGTCATATCGCGGCGACCTGCCGATCACCGTCGAATATCAGTGAGCGGCCGTCAAAAGCCTAAGCAGCCGTTAACCATGAACTTGAGCGAACGGGTAAGCTCGCGTGGTTAATGGCACGAACATCATATTCGAGCCGTCTCCGAAGGCTCGGCGAGACAAGGTGGGGACCAGAATGAACAAGCTTGTTGCGATCGCGAGTGGCTGCCTGATTGCTTTGGCCTCTGCCCCGGCGGCTGCGGTGACCCCGGCCACCCAGGCCACCGCCACGGCGAAGATCTACAAGCCCCTGACCATTTCGTCGGTTCAGAGCCTCAATTTCGGAACGATCGTCCTCACCGGCGCGAGCTTCTCGGGCGAGGTCGTGTCGATCAACCAGGCGGGTGCGCTTACCTGCGGCAGCAATCCCGGCGTCGTCCTGACCTGCTCAGGCGGCGCTCAGGCCGCGCAGTACAAGCTCGTCGGAACAAACAATGCGACCGTGCAGATTACCTGCCCCGGTTTCAACCTGACGGGGCCCGGCACTCTGGCCTTCACGCCCAATGCGCCCGCGACGGTGAACCTCGGTGCAGCAGGCTCGACCACCGGCTTCACCTTCTCGATCGGCGGCTCCATCACCCTCGCGTCAACGACGCCGGACGGCGTTTACACGGGCACGTTCCAAGTCACTGCCGACTATCAGTGAACGATAACGGATAGCGGCAACAGCCGCGAAGTGGGGAGGGGCTGCCGGGTTCGGCGGCCCCTTTGCCATGCCGCGACCTTGGAAGCGGTTAACCTGCCCATCATGGTTGACCGAAATTCAACCATTTCGGTTGTAAACGGCCGGCGGGATCAATTTCGAAGGATGACGCTTTGGGCTTGCCGTCCGGACCATTGCTGCGGGGAGTGAGCGCATTCTTCGCGCTCTTGGCACTCCCGACGGCGGCGAATGCTGCGACGGCAAATGCGACCGTAAGCGGCACTCCGGTGAAGCCATTGGTGCTGGCAAAGGTCCAGGACCTCGATCTCGGCTCGGTGACGCTCGGCCCGGGCGTCTGGAGCAACGCCACGATCTCCATTTCTCAGACGGGCGTGTTCAGCTGCTCCAATGCCAACGTCGCCTGCAGCGGTGTGACGCAAGCGGCGACCTACAACGTCCAGGGCTCCAATCAGCAGGTCGTGAACATCAGTGCGCCAAACGTCACGCTCGTGAATCAGAGCGATCCGACGCAGACTCTGACGTTGGTTACCGACGCGCCGTCGACCGTCACTCTCACGAACTCGGGATTTCCGGGCAGCAACTTCTCGATCGGCGGCTCCGTCACCCTGAACTCCACGACGTCCGGCGGCACCTATGTCGGCACTTTCAACGTGACCGCCGACTATTGAGCTCTGAGGCGCGAAAACTGCGGTTTTCCGCTGCATTCAACACACATGGTTGACCGAATATAAACCATTCCGGACCAAAGCTGCGGCGATCGCTCCAGTTCGGAGCAAAGTGGGGATCGCCAGTATGAACATGTGGACCAGGTCCATCCTCGCCGCGAGTGTTGCCGCGGCTTCGCTTCTTGCCAGTCCGACCCCGGCGACCGCCGGAGTCGGCGATCTGCTGGTCGCACCGACGCGCCTCGTGCTCGACGGCCGCAAGGGCGCCGAGATCATTCTCAACAACATCGGAGACGAGCCGGCGACCTACCGCGTTTCGGTGCAGTTCCTGCGCATGAACGAGCAAGGAGGGCTGGTTGACGTCACGACGCCAACCGACGCGGACAAGAAGGCGGAAGACATGCTGGTCTATGCGCCGCGCAAGGTGACGCTTGCGCCGCATGAGCCGCAGGCCATCCGCATTGCCGCCCGTGCGCCGCAGGGAATGCCCGACGGCGAGTATCGCGTGCACATGCTGTTTCGTGCCATCCCGCCCGCAACACCTGTCACGCAGACTGCCGGCGAGCAGGTGAAGGGCGTCCAGTTCAAGCTGACGCCGATCTACGGCGTGACCATCCCGGTGATCGTGCGTCTGGGCAATCTTCAGGCCACCGCCGGCATCGCGGACGTGAAGCTCGATCAGAAGAACGGTACTCCGTTCGTCGATCTCGACCTCGTCCGTAATGGCTCGCGCTCGACCTATGGCGAAGTGCGCGTGCTCAAGGCTGGGGTGAAAGACCCCATCGCGATTCAGAAGGGCATCGCGGTCTACACCGAAGTCGGGAAGCGCCACGTCAGCGTTCCGGTGCAAGACAAGTACAAGAGCCAGGCCAGCGGACCTGTGACCGTGCAGTATGTCGAGACGTTCGACGACGGCTCGCACGTGCTCGCTGAAACTCAGGCGGTTCTGCGCTAGGCTCGGAGCGGACAGCAAGAAAGCGGTCCGATGGGCGGCGGCCGGCTCTGGCTGCGCAGGACAGCGATGCTGCTGGCGCTCTGCGCCGGCGGCATTGCCGCATCTGCGCCGGCGCCGGCTCCGCCTTCAGCTGCCGCTTGGGCGCCCGATCCAGACGAGCAATTCATCCTCGACGTGCAGGTCCGCCAGATTCGGCTGGGCGACACCGTCCGCGCCTACAACACACCGGAAGGCACTTGTGTCGTCTTAGGCGACTTTCTCACGGCGCTTGACGTGCCGATGCGGATCGATCTTAGCGCCAAGCGGGCTGCTGGCTGGGCATTCAAGGAAGCCAACAAGATCAACATCGACCTTGCCGCGCTCCAGGCGAGCTACGGGGCGAAGAAGGTCGAGCGGATTGCGCCGGGAACGGTCCGCGAGACGCCCGAAGGGTGGTGCGTGCAGACGACGGCGCTCACGCGCTGGTTCGGCATCGGCGTGAAGCCGCTGACCTCCGGATCCGTCCTCATGCTCCAGTCGGACCAGAAGCTGCCCGTCGAGATGGCCATGGAGCGACAGCAACGCGCCGCCCACATGAAGCGCGCGAGCTTCGATCTTGGCAGCCTTCCCCAGGTGCGCATTCCGTACCGCATGTGGCGCGCTCCAGCGCTCGACTTCGTGGTCAGCGGCGGCGTCACCTACAGCGCCGCAAACGGCACTCGGATCGACCGCCAGAGCTCGGTCTATGCCGCGGGCGAGATTGCGCACATGTCCTACGATGCGCAGGTCACGACCAACAACAAGGGCAAGCCGAGCCTGCTTCGAGTGCGGGCGTTCCGCTCCGATCCCGACGCGCACCTGCTCGGCCCGCTCAAGGCAACGCACATCGGCGCAGGCGACGTTGAGGGCTTTGACAGCCCGCTCACAGGCGTCGTGGCTGCAGGCCGCGGAGCCGTCCTCACGAACCGGCCGCTGACAGCCCGCACGGCGTTCGATCGCACGCGGCTGGAAGGCGATCTGCCGACCGGCTGGGAGGCAGAGCTATATCGCAACGGCGAATTGCTCGGTTTTGCCAAGCCAGACGCGTCTCAGCGCTATGTCTTCGACGACGTTCAGCTTCTGTATGGCGAAAATCGCATCCGGGTCGTGCTCTATGGCCCGCAGGGTCAGCAGCGCGAGCGGAACGAGACGCTCAACGTCGGACAGGACGACGTCCCGAAGGGCAAGACCTGGTACTGGCTGGGGGCGAACCAGCCCGGCCGCGACGTCGTCACGCTTGAGAAGCCGCCCGACGGCGGGCTGCCGAAGGCGCAAGCCGCAATCTCGGTGGAGCATGGGCTCGACAGCCGCACCTCCGTGGGCGCGCTGGCTCGGGCCATGCTCGTCGGCGATCAGCGGCTGACATTCGTCGAAGGGACTCTGCGGCGGTCGATCGGGCCTGCGCAGGTGGAAGTCGGCGCCGCCCGTGAGTCTTCGGGCGGAACGGCCGCGCATGCCCAGCTGCTCGGGAAATTCGGCGGAGTCTACGTGAACGCGCAGGCCCTTATCGCAAACGATTTTCATTTGCGTGGAGAAGTGACGCCGCAAAGCTCGCGTGAAGGGCGCCTGTCGCTCGATGCGCCGCTTAAGCTCGGCAAGACCAGCCTGCCGGCTCACGCGGAAGTTCATTACGTCGATCGAGTGGACGGAAGCCGAGCGCTGGACGCGGCGGCCCGTCTCTCCGCGAGCGTGAACCGTTTCAACCTGGGCACCGCCCTGAACTACCACAGGGACTATGCGGCGTCGGGCCGTTCTGCGCCTGGTGAAACCTGGGTGTCGCTGCTTGGCAGCGGTCGCATCGGCTCGGTCCGGCTAAGGACCGACACCGAGTTCGACATCTCGCCGTCGGCACGCTTCAAGAGCGTCGAACTGTCGGCCTATTGGTCGGCAACGGAGCACGGGGACTGGGAAGCCGACCTCGTCTACGACGGGCTGCAGCATCGGGCGCGCGCTCGGCTGACGCACATCCTGCGCTTCGACGCTTTGGCGCTGTCGGTATCTGGTGAAGCCGCGTCGAACGGCGCGGTCGCTCTCGGGTTCAACCTCAACTTCTCGCTCGACGGACGGCATGGGCTGACGATGTCGCGCCGGCCGCTTGCCGAAGGGGGCATGGTGCATGCGACCGTGTTTCGCGACCTCAACGACAATGGGGCGCTCGACGCCGGCGAGCCGCTTGAGAAGGGCGCGCTGATCACGACGGGCGCGAGGCAGGTCGAGCGAAAGACCGATGCGAAGGGCTCCGTCACCGTCGGCGGCCTCGCGCCATACCTCCCCATTCCCGTCGGCATCGACGCTACGAGCCTCGACGATCCGCTGCTGACGCCGAAAAAGCCGCTCCAGGTGGTTGTCCCGCGGCCCGGTGTCTCGGCCGACGTCCTGATCCCGCTGGTCGGTGGCGGCGACATCGAGGGCGCGTTGATGAAGAGCGGCGAACTCGGCTTCGAAGGCGTCGACCTGGAACTCGTCGACACATCCGGGAAGGTCGCGGCCAGCGCGCGAACCGACTTCGACGGATTCTTCCTGTTCGAGCGGGTTCCCTACGGCAGCTACGCCGTGCGGGTCAGCGCCAAGTCGGCAAGCGCCGCGAAGATCGGAACCGATCTGGGCCTAAAGGTGACGGTCAGTGCCGACCGTTCGATCGTGCGGCTTGGATCGATCCAGCCGCCGGCAGCTCCCCTGCACATCGCAGCCGCGCCGGTCCGGCCGATCGGCCAATAACGCAACAACCGGTAAGCTTCGGAACGGCCGATCTCGATTGTCAGCCTGTTCCATCATGTGGTGCGGTCGAGAAGACTCGAACTTCCACGGCCTTTCGGACACAGCGACCTCAACGCTGCGCGTCTACCAGTTCCGCCACGACCGCACGTCATGAAATCCGCCGGCTTTGGGATCAGCCGGCGCTGGCAAGGCGCGGCCCCTAGCAAAGCCGCTCGGGCCACGCAATGCCGGTTCGCAGCGCGTGTAAACGCTCCAGAACGGCACAATCCCTAACAGCCTGTTTACCATTGCCGCGGACACGCGTTAGCGATGGTGCCGATGGTCGTCCTCGCTGCAGCCGCTCTCGCTATTCAGGCCCCGCATTCGGGCGTGACGGCGACCGTGCAGGCGACAGCCACGATCCGGGTTTTGAGAGCGGTCACGCTGAAGTTGGATGGCTCAGCGAATCCCGAAGCGCCGCCGGTACGTGATGCGGTGATCGCAAGCGCCGACGGCACTCACCAAGTCGCAAAACTTATCGACTTCCAGTAAGTTAGGCGCCGGTCGCCTTCGCATCGCCAAGCGTGATGGTCAGCTCGTCGCCCCCCGGCGGAACGCTGACTTCCGCGCTGTTGAAGCTCGCGCTAGCGCCCGCTGCCAACGACTGCGCTGGCGGCTGGATGGTCCAGCTATAGACAACCTTGCCGCTCCGGTTCTTAAGCTGCGCCTGGATCGGCGGGACCGCCTGCTCCTGCGCGGATGGATTGATCACACGGCCCGTGAGCGTCAGCAAGTCGTTGCCGCTTTCAAGATGCTGCCGGTCCATGTGGGTGGTGACCAGCTGCAGCGGGGTCGCACCGGCGCTCGCGAGCCCAAGCTTTGCCTTGAGGTCCGCTGGCGCGAAGAACCAGAAGGCAGCCGCAGCAGCAATCACCAGCAGCGCGATAACGAGGATCGTCATCGCAGCACCACGTCGGCGCGGCTGCTCACCGTCTTCGGCAAAGGGGCTGAACATGTCCCTTGCAGGCTCCGCCATCGGCGGCCCACGCCAGTCTGCGGCAATCCGCGAAGCTCGACGCTCTTCAGCCTCGTCGCTCTCCTCGACGTCCGCCGACGCGGGAGCATATTCCGTCGGTTGCGACGCCGGGATCTCGGCGTCGCCCTCGATAACGGCTTCCTCGTAAGCGCGCTGCTCGGCTTCCGGACCGCTACGAGGCTCGATCAGCGTCGCTTCGGCAAGGCTCTCGTCTTCGCCGGCAGGCGCTGCCACCTCGTCAGGCCCAGTATCTGCCAACGGTTCTTGCTGAGGTGATGGCTCATCAACCTGCACCGGCGCAGACGCAGGCGCGGCCGCCTGACCTTCAGGGTCCTGATGCCAGCTGTGCTTGCACGCGGCGCAACGAACTTGCCGTCCTTCAGGCGGAACGGCGCCGTCCTTCACCACATATTGCGTACCGCAATTGGGGCAGGTGAGGATCATATGAGCAAAAGCCCTCTTCCGGGACGGTGAGCGAACGGTAAACAGGAATGATTGAGGCTTGGCAAGTTCGGGGGCTTGCCGCGCCGGTGTTCGAACGCTTGGGGAGGGAAGTGGCTGCAGTTGCGGAATTCGATGGCGTCGGCCTGCGCTACGGCACGGGTGCCGAAGTGCTGCGCGACCTCGACTTCCGCCTGCGAACCGGAGCGTTCTATTTCCTCACGGGTCCATCGGGTGCCGGGAAGACCTCACTTCTTAAGCTGCTCTACCTGGCGCAGCGCCCTACCCGAGGCAGGATCAAGCTGTTCGGCGAGGAACTGAGCGAAGCTCCGCGTGAGGCACTGCCGCCTTTCCGCCGCCGCATCGGCGTCGTCTTTCAGGACTTCCGGCTGATCCGTCACTTGTCGGCGTTCGACAATGTCGCGCTTCCGCTCAGGGTCGCCGGTGCAAGCGAGGCGGACATCGAAGGCTCAGTCCGCGAGATGCTGGCTTGGGTTGGGCTCGCGGACCGCGCCAGCGCCCGCCCGCCGACCCTGTCTGGTGGAGAGCAGCAGCGTGTCGCCATCGCCCGAGCCGTGATTAACCGCCCCGAGTTGCTGGTGGCCGACGAGCCGACCGGAAACGTGGACGCGGAGATGGCCAACCGCCTCATGGGCCTGTTCACCGCGCTCAATCGGCTCGGCACGACGGTCGTTGTCGCGACCCACGACATGGGCCTGATCAATGCGACGGCGGGCGCGCAGCTGATCCGGTTGGAAAACGGCACCCTAGACGATCCGACCGGCGCACTCCGCAACCCGCCGCGCCCGGTCCGAAGCCTCGGCTGATGTTCGACTGGCTAATCGTCTCCGCGGCCGAGCGGCGCTTGCTGACCGCCTCGTCGCGACGCGCGCCCACGCCGTGGGTGATCGCGATCATGAGCTTCACCATCATGATGATCACGGCGACTGGCCTCGCCCTGGCGAACACGGCAACGGTGCTGAGCCGCGGGATCGAGGCGCGCTATGCGCTCGAGGTCCCAGCGGGGAGCCATGACGAAGCGAAACTGACAGCGATGATCCGTTCGACGCCGGGCGTGACTTCCGTCTCTGCCGTGCCGGAAGCCGAAATGCGCAACACGTTGGAGCGATGGCTCGGCTCCGCCGCCCAGAGTTCGGAGCTGCCGGTGCCCGCGCTGATCAATTTCGATGTGGCGGAGGGCGCAAACCTCAACACCATTCAGCAGCGCGCCCAGGCAATCGCTCCAGGCGCGACGGTCATGGCCCATCGAGAGAGCGTCGCGCCACTGCTGCGATCGTTGAGGCTGTTGCAGGGAGTTGCCTTCGGCCTGGTGATCCTCCTCAGCGCTGCGGCTGCCGCGGCCGTAGTGCTTGCCGCGCGCGGCGCTTTGGACACGCATCGGTTCACGATCGAGGTGATGCACGGCATCGGTGCCACCGACGTTCAGGTAACGCACCTCTTCCAACGCAAGATCGCCATTGACGCCTTTATCGGCAGCCTCGCGGGTGGGGCTGCGGCGGCGATCGTCCTTCTCCTGCTGGCCGGCGGCGCCGCGTTCACAGGGGAGCTGACGGGCGGAGCAACGCTGGGGCCGTCGGACTTCCTGATCCTGGCGCTTCTGCCTCTCCTGCTAACGGTGTTGGCGACTTGGGTCGGGCGGACGGCCGTTCTCCGGACCTTGCGAGACGCGCTATGATCACGCGCCTCGGCTCTCTGCTGGTGCTCTTTTACGCGCTCGGCTTCGCCCTGTTCGCGGTCACGCTTGGCAAGCCTGCAGCCACCAACGCGCCCGTGACCGACGCCGCCGTCGTCCTCACCGGTGCGCCGGGCCGAATCGAGCATGCGATGGACGTGCTCAAG
Organism: Sphingomicrobium sp.; assembly: GCA_036392635.1. GTDB lineage: Bacteria > Pseudomonadota > Alphaproteobacteria > Sphingomonadales > Sphingomonadaceae > Sphingomicrobium. The sequence goes on from DASVXN010000204.1 coordinate 10,546, forward strand.
GCCCGGAAGTCGCGCCGGCTTTTCGTCGACGGTGTCGATCCTTCGGTTACCAAGCCCGATCTCGCCCGGCGTATCCGCGGCAGCAGCAAGTGGCTGGCGTGCTGCGTCGATCTCGGCAGCGAGTCCGTCGACACGCGCTCCAACGCCGAAGAGGCGAGCCGCTGGCTGGCGCGCCACGAGTATCGCTCGCTTCGGCTGATCACCAGCGACTGGCACATGCGGCGTGCGCTTTACGAGTTCCACCGGGTCCTAGGCCGCAGGTACCAGATTGTTCCGGATGCGGTTCGGACCGAGCCGACCTTCCTTACCCTGTTCAGCGAGTACAACAAACTGCTGCTCCGCCGCATTGGCGCCTGGATCGACCTTTGATGTTGCTGCTGCGGTCGCTGCTGTACGCGTTGACCTTCTACCCCATGACGTTTCTCTTGTGCGTCGCGGGCATCCCTGCGGCGCTCATCGGGCATCGAGCCACGCTCGCGATCGTGCTGACTTGGGTCGAGATCAACCACTGGCTCACGAAGCACGTCCTCCGGATCAAGATCCGCGTGGAAGGTCAGATCCCGTCGGGTCCGCACCTGATCGCGGTCAAGCACCAGTCGATGCTGGAGACGCTGGAGATGGTGCGCATCACGCATCTGCCGGTAATCGTCGTCAAGCAGGAGCTTGCGGACATGCCTTTCTTCGGTTGGATGACCCGGGGCTATGGCGTCATCCCCGTCGAAAGGTCGGCAGGCGCGAAGGCCCTCCGCGCGCTCGTGGAAGAAGGCAAACGCGCCGTGGCGAGCGGCCGTGCGGTGCTGATCTACCCGGAGGGGACGCGTGTCCGGGTCGGTGAGACACCGGAACTCAGGTCAGGCTTTGCCGCTCTTTATCGTGCACTGGGGCTGCCGGTCGTGCCGGTTGCCGTCGATACCGGGCGGCTGTGGGGACGCGGGCTGATTCACCGGCCGGGAACGGTCACGTTCAAAGTCGGCGAGACGCTGCCCGCCGGTCTAAAGCGCGACGAGATAGAGGCTCGCGTGCACGCCGCGATCAACGCGTTGGAGCTAGGCCCTCAGGCGAGCGCCTAGCTTCTCTGCTGCGGCGATGATGCGACGCGAAATCTCGCCAATCTGCTCGTCGGTGAAGCTCTTCTCGATGGGCTGGAGCGTGACTTCAAAGGCGAGCGACAAACCGTCCGCCGCTTCGAACCGATCGAACAGGCGCGCGCCCGTGATCGCCGCTTTATCCGCACCGCGGATTGCCCGCAGCAGGTTGTCGGCGGGCAAGTCGCCCGGAACGATGAACGCGAAGTCGCGCGTGACCGCCTGAAGCGCGGGGGGCGTGTAGGCGGGTCGGGCACGGCCATTGGAACGGCCCGACGGGATAGCGTCGAAGTAGATTTCGGCCGCGATTGCTCCTGCGGGCGCATCGAGGCTCTTCGTCAGGTTGGGATGCAGTTCGCCGAAGGCGGCCACGATCGTTTTCGGGCCGAGGCGCAGTTTTGCAGAGCGCCCCGGGTGCCAGGTCGCGCCGGCGTCTGGCAGGACCTGCAAGTTTCCAACCGGCGCACCGGCTGCGTCGAGCAGCGCCAGCACCTCGGCCTTGGCATCGTAAGGGTCGAATGGCCGAGCCCTGCCGCTGTCCCATGCGCGAGCGCTGCGCTCTCCGGCGAGCAGCAGGCCGAGCGTCGGGTGCTCGCGATCGCTGAGATATCGCCGGCCGATCTCGAACAGCCGTACGGACGAGGCGCCGCGGTCGAGGTTGCGCCGAGCCGCCGCGATCAGGCCCGGGAGCAGCGACGGCCGCATCACCTTCAGCTCTTCGCTGATCGGATTGGCAAGCTTCCATTCGCTGCCGCCGAACGCTTCCGCCTCAGGCTCTGAGATGAAGCTCCAGGTTACGGCTTCATCGAGCCCGCGCGCGGCGGCGGTGCGGCGGACTCGGCGCTCGACCAGCTGTGAGCGGGTTGCAGTCGGTCGCGCGACGCCCGCTGCGCGATTAAGCGGCGTCGAGGGCACTTCATCGTAGCCGACAATGCGCGCCACTTCCTCGACGAGATCGGCCTGACCTTCGACATCACGCCGCCAGGTCGGGATCGTCACAGCGTTGCCGTTCACCTCGAAACCGAGGCTCTGCAGGATCGTCCGCTGGCGTTCTTCGGCGACATCGATCCCGCCGAGCGCCTTCGTCCGACCGAAGTCGAAAGTGACTTCGCGCTTCTGGATGGGCGGTTCGCCGACGCGCTCGGCTGCCGAAGCCTCGCCACCGCAGATGTCGAGGATCAGGCCGGTTAGGATCTCGAGACCGTCATCGAGGAAGGCCGGATCGACGCCACGTTCGAACCGGCTGCGTGCGTCGCTGGTGAGCGCGAGTGCCTGACCGGTGCGAGCGATCCGCTCAGGCGTGAAGTACGCAACTTCGAGCAGAACGTCGGTCGTCTGTTCGCTGACGCCAGAGTCCTCACCGCCCATGATGCCGCCGATGTCGTGCACCTGCTTGTCGTCGGCGATCACCGTCATGAACGGCTGAAGCGCATATTCCTTTTCGTTGAGGGCAAGGACCCGCTCGCCCTCGCGCGCCGGCCTCGCGGTCAGCCCACCCGTGAGCTTCGCGATGTCATAGGCGTGCGCCGGACGGCCGTGATCGAGCATCACATAGTTGGTGATGTCGACAAGCGCCGAGATCGGCCGCTGGCCCGCAGACTTGAGCCGCCGCTGCATCCACTCCGGCGACGCTCCGTTCTTCACGCCGCGGATGGCGCGGCCGAAGAAGGCGGGGCAGCCTTCGGGGTCTTCGATGCGGATCGGCACCGGGCAGGGGAAGCTGCCCTCCACCTGCGGAACCGCGAGGGGCTTCAACGTGCCGATGCCTGCCGCGGCGAGATCGCGCGCAATGCCGCGGACACCCATGCAGTCCTGCCGGTTGGGCGTGACGTTCACGTGGAAGACGGGGTCATCGAGACCGGCGTAGTGGGTGAAAGCCTGCCCAATGGGCGCGTCGGCCGGCAACTCGATAATCCCGCTGTGATCATCGCCCAGCTCGAGCTCGCGCGAAGAGCACATCATGCCACGGCTCTCGACACCGCGGATCGCCGCAACCTTAAGCGTAAGGTCGGAGCCCGGGACGTGAGCGCCCGGAGGTCCGAACACGCCGAGCATGCCCGCACGCGCATTCGGAGCGCCGCAAACAACCTGGATCGGCTCGCCATCGCCTGCATCGACACTCAGCACCTGCAGCTTGTCGGCCTGCGGGTGCTTCTCAGCCGTCAGCACCTTCGCGACCCGGAACGGCGCCAGTGCCTCCGCGGGATTGCTGACGTCTTCGACCTCCAGGCCGAC